>JAQUTS010000049.1 GCA_028694275.1 Candidatus Gastranaerophilales bacterium | reverse complement strand
CCCTAACAAAGAAAAACAACAAAAAAACTCCTACTCGGTCAAATTCGCCGAAAAAGAAAATACCCTGAGCCTCGTTTATAAAACAGATTACAACAGATATGTACAACTAATAGTAAACGCCAAGAGACTGGAAAATGACACAAAAAAAGACTTCGCAGGGATTGAGCGCAAAATATACATACTTGATGAAAACAACAAAGTCATCATTCCTAAGGACTACGATCCAAAATACGTAGAAAAACTATTAAAAAAACTCCCTGGAAAGCTTACCCCGGGGAAAGCAGAGAAATTTTATTTCAAAAAAAATGAACCAAATATCGTCATAAAAATGCAAGATACAGACTGGAAAATAATAGTCACAACTCCAAAAGTACTCTCAAAATACAGCATCAATGTGGCGAGATACAAAATCATCTCCATTTTGGCCATCACAGCAGGTATTATTATTCTTTTGTGCCTTATCTATCTTTTGTACCTCTACACAAACCTAAGGCAACTGTTCAAAGCCATTCATGCAGTTGCAGATGGTAATTACAACAGAAAAGTAAGACCTATTGTCAACTTTACTACCCCAAATGAAATAATCTTTTTGTCAAAAGAATTCAACAAGATGGTCGAAAAAATCAAAGCGTCATACAAAGAATTAAAGAAAAAAAACCAAAAACTTAAACAACTCGATAACTTCAAATCAAACTTAATAGACACGGTAAGCCACGAATTCAGAACTCCTTTAACAAGCATAAAAGGTTACACATCAAGGCTTTTAAGACAAGATGTAGTAATAGACAAACAAATGCAAACAGAGTCACTCAAAATAATCAAAAGACAAGCCGAAAGACTGGAGCGAATGGTGGAAGATCTTCTTGTAATCCCTGATATTGAAACATCCTCTATTAAATTTTTCCCTCAAGAAATAAATATAAAAGAAATCATCGATAACGTGCTTCAATCTGTAGAATTCAGACAAAACAGAGATTTTGTAATTCAAGTAGCCGAAAACACCCCAAATATATATGCCGATCCTGACAGAGTAGAGCAAATTATTATCAATCTACTTAAAAATGCAATCAAATACTCACAATCACTCATAACTATAACATCAAAACAACTTCCGACAGAACTTGCTATTTCAATCGAAAATGAATCCAAAACAGTTGATAAAAAAATCCTCAATACTCTTTTTGATAAATTCACACGGATTGATTCTTCTACAACAAGAACAACCAGAGGCACGGGGCTTGGACTTTTTATTGTAAAAGGCCTCGTCGAAGCTATGGATGGCAGAATCAAACTTTCATCTGATAATAATTTCAAAGTAACTTTTACACTCCCTTTGGCTAAATAAAATGGAACAACACAAACAATTCATGCAAATAGCAATAAATGAAGCAAAAGCATCAACAAAAGATGTCCCGGTGGGTGCTGTTTTGGTAATTGATGGCAAAATAATATCCAAATCATCAAACAAACGAGAACAAATAAACCGACCAAGCGGCCATGCAGAAGTTGTAGTGATAGATGACGCCGCCAAAATACTCAACTCCTGGCGGCTGCAAAATGCGAAATTATACGTAACCTTAGAACCTTGCCCTATGTGCGCTGCGCTGATTTTACAATCAAAAATAAAAGAAGTATACTTTGGAGCATATGATGTTCAATATGGAGCTTTTGGCTCAAAACTCGATATGCGAAATACCATCAACTCACAAATTTCAGTAAAAGGCGGAATCTTAGAAGAAGAATGCAAAAAATTGATAGTGGATTTTTTTCAGGAAAAAAGATGAACAAAAACGAACTAAAAAAATATCTTGACGACTTGGTCATTATGTATGAAACAAAAGAGTTCATACATAATGATCCTATACAATTTCCGCACAGGTTCACAAAAAAACAAGACATCGAAATCTCAGGTCTTATAGCGTCGTCTTTGGCTTTTGGCAAAAGAGAAAAAATCATTGAGGCAGTTGAAAAAGTCCACCAACTCATAGAAAATGAACCATATAATTTTTGTACAAATTTCAAAACCACAGACCGCAAAATCTTTTCAGAATTCAAATATCGATATATAAACGGTGAAAATATAGCAGATTTGATTGAAGGAATAAGCAAAGCTATAAAAAAATACGACTCGCTTGAAGACATCCTTACCAAATATGACAGCGACGAATTTGTGACAATAAAAGAAGCCCTCACAGGATTTGTTGACGAACTTCTAAGCTGTGATAATTATCTTTTGCCTTGCCCACGCAAAAATTCTGCATGCAAAAGACTCAATCTTTACCTAAAATGGATGATAAGAAAATCACAAGTAGATATAGGGGTTTGGGAGAAAATTGACAAATCAAAACTTATAATCCCACTTGATGTACACGTAGCAAGGGTTTCAAGAAAATTGGGCTTACTTGAAAGAAAAGCAAACGACTGGCAAAGTGCCTATGAAATAACAAAAATACTGAAAGAATTTGATCCTAAAGACCCTACAAAATATGATTTCGCTCTTTTTGGAGCCGGAATAGGACTATAAAAAAGAGGGCGAAATGCCCTCTTTTTTTCCAAAAAATTATTAAACTTTTATCTATTCAAAACATTGTCGACGCTTTTTGACTCCTCCCTTTTTACAGAACTTTGCAATAGATTGATAAGCTCCACTTATGATTTCTATGTCTTCTGACAAATCCTCATAAAACTCATCCATCTCCACATCATCAGCCCAATGGCTTAGAACGTTACTGTTTTGCACTATTTCCTCCTTTTGAAACGAAGTTCATTGATTACTAATTTTTTATCGGCAACTATTTATGAATCTTTATAGATTAAATCTTTTTGTTTACAAAAATTAATTCAACAACAAAAGCTGTCTTCTAATTGAATTTTTTATTTGTACTATAATTTAGGCATAGGAGAAAATTATGCAATATCAAAGAAGACCTCTTGTAAATCAAATCCGCCGAGACGCCTGGGTAGAGGTCAATTTGGGCAATATTGAACACAACATAAAAGAAATCAAAAAGTTGATAAACCCCAAAGTTAAAATTCTTGCAGTGGTCAAAGCAGATTGTTACGGACATGGTTCAGTTATGAGCGCATCAACACTTTTGGCTTCAGGTGTGAGTATGCTTGGCGTTGCATCTGTAGATGAAGGTCTTCAACTTCGAAAAGGCGGTATAACAGCTCCTATACTGGTTCTTGGCGACACTCCCGAATGGGCGATAGAATCCGCAGTCCAAAATGACATTTCAATATCAATATTTACACAAGAACATATACGTGTATGCAGATATATCTATGAAAAATCGAATATTTCTCCAAAAGTTCATATCAAAGTCAACACTGGTATGAACAGAATCGGGGTCAAATTCAAAGATGCAAAAGCATTCATACAACAAGCATTAAATGACAAAGCTCTTAAAGTCAAAGGAATTTTCACCCACTTAGCTTGTGCAGAAGAAGAATCCGTCACAAAAAATCAAATTGATGAATGGCTTGAAATCTACAATGAATTCAAAACTGAGGATATAATTTTTCATGCAGCCAATACGGCAGCGGTGTTCTCCTACCCGAACCTTCAATTCGACATGGTTAGAGTAGGGATAGGAATAAGTGGCCTTATGCCTGATGTCAAAAAAGGAACCCAACTCCCCAACCTAAAACAGGTAATGAGCCTCAAAGCAAGAGTCGTCTATACTTCAGAACTATCAGAAGGCGAGGGGGTTAGCTACGGTTATTCATATATTTCTGATAAAAAACGAAAAATAGCAGTCATCCCTGTTGGTTACGCAGATGGGGTTTCAAGAGCATTATCAAATAAAATACACGGCATTATCAACGGTAAAAAAGTCCCTCAGATTGGCAATATTACAATGGATCAAACAATGATTGATATAACCGATACCCCAAATGTACAAAAAGGGGATATCGTGACATTACTGGGGTCTGACGGCGATGAATTCATCTCAATTGATGAATGGGCAAACATATTAAACACAATCAACTATGAAATATCTTGCAACCTAAAAGTACGCCTTCCAAGGATCTATACCAGATAATACTTATTGTGGGCTGCTTGTATCTTCTTGTTTAGACTCGTTATTACGCTTAACACCGATGTCATATACCAAGATATCATCAATAATAAGCTCTTTATCTTTTTCTTTGAGTGCTTTTGGATTAGATTCAGAAACCTCTTTGCCTGCATCAAATACCTTGCCCAAATAATAGCCTATAAAAGCAAATACAACAGCACTAAAAGATGATAATTTAAGCACATAAACAGGATCGCTTATACCTTCATATGCAAGATCAACAGATAAATATATCAGCATTATCACAAATGATAAACTTGCAAAAAACATCGCAACTTTTCTAGACATCAGAACCTCCTGTTATCTGCCCTATGGGCGATGATTTTATACCAAAAATCTTATTTCTCAAATTTTGTTGAATAATAAAGGCCTTGACCTCGTTATCCAAATCAACAAATTTGCCTGAAACAAAATAAACTTTCTTATTCTGTCTCACTCTGAGCGTCTCATATTTGACAGAAACCACCTTGGACTCATAATTGAGCTGACAATCGTAAATTTTATTTTCTTCAATAAAATCCTTTGTTTTTACCTGCATACCGCCTGCACTTATATTAAGAGTTTGCCCCTTAAAATAACCGGAAGTTACATCAATATAAAGCGGAGCCCTTTCATATTCTCTTTTGATAACATCACGCATATTATCAAATCTGAATAGAGCACCATCTTGGTTTTGACCTTCAAAATGAGCCCGCAAAAATTTTAATTTGGGACCATCTTCAATAATAAGATCAAAAACATCTTCATCCAAAAAAGAATCCATATTATCAATACCCAAAACAACGCTACTATCTTGCAAAGACAGAAGTTGAGGTGTTCTGATATTTTCAGGACATTTATCGGATACTAATTTTACAAAAGGTTTATTCATATTCCCCCCGTTAGCTCATCGCATGTGCTCTTACAACACCCACAGATCTTGCACTTACGTTTGGCGGAATTTCATTATATGAAAGGACACTGATTTGAGGATAAGTCCTTTCTATAAGCCTTCTAAAGGCCAAACGAATAGGTGAAGAACACAATATAACAGGTTGGTTACCTGTTTGAGTGAGAGCTTTTTCAATTTCTTGATTCAAATTATCTATCATCATTCGCGTAAAGTTAGGATCAAGGCTCAAACTTTGACCATTTGCGCTCATTCCTGCGGCAATGACGTTTTCAATATCAGGAGAAAGGGTCACTGCCAAAAGATCACCGGCATCAGTCATATTTTGTTTGCAAATACTTCTTGATAAAGCCATACGACATTGTTCTGTCAAGTAATCAGATTCTTTGTTAATTTTACTGTATGTACCGATTGTCTCCAAAATAGTCTGCAAATCACGTACAGAAACTCTTTCTTTCAATAAATTTTGCATAACCACTTGAACTTCAGAATATGAAATATCTTTCATAAGCTGATCTATAACTTCTTCATTATCTTTTTTGAGATTTTCAACAAGTGATTTTACATCTGCCCTTGTCAGAATTTCTGCGGAATTCTTTTTTATCACTTCTGTCAAATGAGTAGAAATCACAGCAGAAGGAGTTACAACCGTAAAACCATTGAGCTCGGCGAGTTCCCTGTCAGAATCACTAATCCACAAAGCAGGCAGACCAAAAGCAGGTTCTATAGCATTAATACCTCTTAATCCGACAGTCTCAGCCATATCAGCAGAATTCATGGCTAAAAGTTTTTCAGGATAAACTTCTCCTGATTCTATCGCAACACCTTTTAATTTTATTTGGTATGCATTTGGGGCAAGCTGCAAATTATCACGAACCCTAATTGATGGAAGTATAATACCAAGATCAAGAGCCGTTTGTCTTCTAATTTGAGATATACGGTCAAGCAAATCACCGTTTCTTTCTGCATCGAGAAGAGAAACTAGCCTGTAACCGATTTCTATTTCCATAGCTTCTACATTGAGAAGTTCCATTACATCCTCTCTTGATGCTTTTTTTCTGGCATTTTGAGGTTTTTTTGCTTCTTGTTCTTTTGCGAGTATTTGTTGAGCTTCTTTTTCTTTTTCGGTCTGCTTTTCTTTTTGCTTATTATAAGCAAAGAAGCCTAAGCCTGCCGCAAAGGACAAAAACGGAATCGGTGGAAACCCCGGAACAAAACCTATTAAACACAAAAGACCCGCAACGATAAATAATATCCTCGGATCAGAAAACATTTCTCTGTTAACATCAGTACTCAAAGATGTATCTTGCCCGGCAGCCCTACTCACAATCATACCTGTTGCTGTTGATATGAACAAAGCAGGCAATTGAGAAACCAAACCATCACCTACCGTCAAGATAGTAAAGGTAGATAAAGCAACCATAAAGTCCATAGACTGCTGCCAAATACCGATTATCAAACCACCGACAATATTGACAATGGTAATTACAATACCTGCACCTGCATCACCTTTAACGAACTTTGAAGCACCATCCATAGTACCGTAAAAATTAGCTTCTCTTTCAAGTTTCCTGCGTCGTGTACGAGCTTGATCCTCGGTTATAAGCCCCGCATTCAAATCAGAGTCAATACTCAATTGCTTACCTGGCATACTGTCCAATGTAAACCTTGCAGAAACTTCTGCTACTCTTGTTGCACCACCTGTGATTACCATAAAGTTGATAATTACAAGGATTATAAAAACAACCGTACCGACGACGTAGTTACCGCCAACTGCGACATTACCAAACGCCTCAATCACGTTTCCTGCATCAGCATGCAACAAAATTAGTCTTGTAGAACTTATATTAAGAGCCAAACGAAATAACGTGCTCATCAATAGCATTGTCGGGAAAGAAGAATATTCAAGCGGCTCTTGAACATACATACAAACTAAAAGGATAATAACCGAAAGTGAAATATTAATAACGAGCAAAATATCCAAAACAGGTGCAGGCAATGGAATAACCATCATTGCAACAACGAGCACCATGCCAATAGCAAGTGCTACATCATTATTTTGAATCATTTTTGCTAATTTATTAAAATCCACCCGTGTCTAGTTCCTCCTATCTTGATTGTACACAAAAGCGAGGATTTCGGCTACTGCTACATATAACTCAGGAGGTATAATACCCTCCAAAGGGACTACTTTGTACAATGTTCTGGCTAAAGGTTTGTTCTCTTGTATGGGTATATTGTTTTCTTCTGCAATTTCTCTAATTTTAAAAGCCATAAAATCAACCCCTTTGGCAACAACCTGAGGAGCCGGAGCAATTGAGGTATCATACCTGATTGCAACAGCATAATGAGTCGGATTCGTCACAACAACATCAGCCGATTTGACCTGCTGCATCATTTTTTGGCGCATAAATTGCATCTGCGCAGATCTGATTTTTTGTTTAATTTTGGGATCCCCGTCCATGTTTTTGCGCTCATCATCAATTTCTTGCTTGCTCATTTTTAAAGATTTATTGTATTCATAATCTTGAAACTTCTTATCCAAAAACCCAAGAAAAATCATCGCAATACACATATCAATAATCATTTGTCCCATTACACCGACCATTGTTGCGAAAGATTTCTGCAAAGGCACACCCAAAAGCCCCAACAATTCATTCATTCTGGACATAAGTACAGCATATCCCACACCACCGACTATAACGAGTTTTAAAAATGACTTTGCCAACTCTACCATCTGCTTTGGCTCAAACGGATTAAATTTTGATTTCATTGCTTTTAAAATACCCGAAGGTAAAAGCTTATCCCATTTGGGTTTCAACGCCTTAATAGAAAACATTGGCCCTGCCATAAGCCTCAAGATCAAAACAGCAGCCACCGTGGCAAAAAGCAAAAAAGGCAAAAGTATATATGCAACCGATTCAGCATACGGTGTCAGAATAGAAATTACCGAATTATCAATTTTGTCAGGATGAAGGTTTTCAAAAGTTCTCATAAAAATATTAATAAAATGGTTCGTAATAAAAGGTGCCAAAAGAAAAATAAGCCACAAATCAGCAGACAAAATCAAGGCAGAATTTAAATCCTGACTTTTGGATATTTGACCTTCTTCTCTGGCTTTCTCCCGCCTCCGGGGGGTCGCCTCTTCCGTTTTTTCTGATGACATTTGGCTTTCAGCTCCCTAAGTTATGTGAACATTCGGCTCACATTTATTAACAAATTTTGGATTGTAACAACTATAAAAGAATATGTTTTTGAAACAAAAATCGCCATAAGTGCAATCCCGACATAAATTTTAAAAGGCATACCTATCATAAAAATATTCAGCTGCGGCATCATTTTGGATGTAAAACCCAATAAAACTTCCATAATCAAAAGTACTGAATATATCGGCATAATAACGCTAAAAGCAATTACAAAAATCTGAGAAGTAAAAAATAATATTTTATCAACCAGCAGCCCTTGAATGACAAAATTTGTATCTATAGGTATGACATTATAGCTGTTCAAAACACTCGTAAAAAGGTATTGATCACCATGGATAAACAAAAAAGCAATCATAGCAATAAACAAATAAAACTGACCTATAACGGGTGTATTGGTTTTGGTAACAGGGTCCAAAACATCCGCAATAGTAAGAGCCATCTGTATACTCACGAGCTGCCCTGCTATTTGAATTGCAACGAATATCAAATTCATGCAAAAACCTATAATACTACCTATAATAACCTCACGAAGAGCCAAAGCTCCAAGCCCCAAAAGATCCATAGGCATATGAGCAATCGGTGAAACTTTTGCAATCAAAGGATATGTCAAAAAAGCCACCAACCCCACAAGACAGGCTTTTACCTGTGCAGGGATAGGGTATGTAGATATCAAAGGAGCCGTCATAATCATTCCACTAAGCCTTGTCATAACCAAGACAAAGTAAATAACTTTTTCAGGGGTTAAAAGTGATACTACATCAAAGAACATTAAACGGCCGCCATCCTACGGAAAATTTCATTAACTTCTGTTGTAAAAACCTGTAAAAGCCAAGGAGACATAACAATCAACGCAATAATGCTGGCAACAAGCTTGGGGACAAAAGCAATAGAAGCCTCTTGAATTTGTGTAACAGACTGGAAGATACCTATAATAAGCCCCACCAGCATACCAACAACCAGCATCGGGGCTGATAAAGTCAAAACCAAAACCATGGTTTCTTGTAAAATACTTATAAATTCTATCTGTGTCATAATTACCTCACGTCAAAAAGCCTTCTAACAGTGACTTGGCAATCATATGCCAGCCATCCACCATAACAAACAAAATTAACTTAAAAGGAGTCGCAATCATCGCAGGAGGCAAGAACACCATCCCCATTGAAACCAATATACTTGCAACTACAATATCAATTATCAAAAAAGGAATAAAAATCAAAAATCCGATTTTAAAAGCTGTTTTGAGCTCACTTAAAATAAAAGAAGGTAAAAGAACATACATAGGTACATCATTTACCGTTTTTGGTTTTTCTATTTGAGCAAATTTAACAAACAAAGCCAACTCCTGCTCATCCGTATATCTGAGCATGAACTCCTGCAAGGGCTTGGTACCACGCCTTATGGCTTCTTGCTGTGTAATTTGGCTATTCATATAAGGCTCATAAGCCACATCATAAATCTTATTAATAGTCGGTGACATTACAAAAAACGTCAATATCAAAGACAAACCAGTAATTACCTGAGCAGGAGGCAATTGTGCCGTACCAAGTGCTTGTCTTGTCAAAGAAAGTACAATAACAATCCTAGTAAAAGATGTGCACATAATAATGATACTAGGTGCCAAAGTCAAAATAGTAAGCATTATCAAAATTTGCATACCTTGACTGAAATCCTGAGGTGTTTGAGCATCACCAAAACCAATTGTCATAGTAGGCAAAGTCGCTGCGGCAGAGGCAGGTAACGCCCCTAACAACAAGATACTCAAGCTCAAAAATATATGTTTAAATCTATTAAATACTTCCACTCACCCTTATCCTCCGTTAAAAACCCAAACCCGCTATGGGGCTCCTATTTCATTTTACAATATTATTCCCGTAAAGTGTAATTCTTAACATTACTTTGCTTTATTTAAGGCAATCAATGTATATTAAATTTTTGTATATTTAACAATTTTGGCAATATTATCGCCACAAACCTCCAAAATCCTGTCACAAGGGGTTTTGCCAAGCAAAAGATTGTTTTTCAAAGGCAGTAAAAACAAAGACTCATCACAATTTGATACATTAAGCCTAACTTGTCTTTGCAAAGACTCATAAGCAACACCGAGCAAACTCAAAGCCAAATCAAGAATCTTGCCTTCTCCGACTGAAACATCAAGCCCGCACATAGGAGAAAGGTATCTCATTTTGGTAAGAATTTGCATATTCACACCTGACAAAATCTCATTTGCTTTTGCCATAGCTTCTTTATCATAAAAAATCCCCTTATAAAAAGCCATTATTGCCAAAGACATTTGATGACCTTGAGAGTCAGCATTTCTGAACTCCAAAAAACTTTTGAGTCTAACTTCAGGAAAAAATAAATTTGCATGCAAGTGCCAATCATCAAGAGTTGCAACGCCTGTAGACAAATATTCTCTAAAAGTTGATGACATGCGATAAGTTTTAGAATCACGAACAACAAAAATCATAGGTAAATCAAGCAAAGCATCAACATAATCATCAAAAGTAAAAGTATAATATGGGTCAAAGAGTTTTTCACTGATAAACCCGCATCTGTCATTATCAGTGTACAACCAGCTTTTCGCCCTAAAAGTTTTGTAACCTGTATTTTGACCGCCGCGAATAGGAGAATTTGCAAACATAGCACTCACTATAGGAGCCA
>JAQUTS010000048.1 GCA_028694275.1 Candidatus Gastranaerophilales bacterium | reverse complement strand
ATACGCTTCTATGGCTGTCGAAAAAGGTGCCGCCGCTATTATTGCACAACAAGAACTTGAACTTGATGTGCCGATTTTGCTTGTGGAAGATACAAATTTGGCTCTTGGGCAAGTGTCCAATGTGTTTTATGGATTTGCATCAAAAGAAATGTTCTTAATCGGTGTGACAGGCACAAACGGCAAAACAACAGTCACACACCTGATTGAAAATATCTTTGAAAAAGTCAACAAACCCTGCGGTCTTATAGGGACTTTGGGGCAAAGGATTTCGAGCAAAGCCGAATACACGGATGCCAAACATACTACGCCTCAGGCTCCTGAACTTCAATCAACTTTGAGAAAAATGGTCGAAAATGACCTAAAAAACGTAGTGATGGAAGTAAGCTCCCACTCTTTGGAACAACATCGAATCGAAGGGTGTGAATTTAACGGGGCGGTTTTCACCAATCTTACACAAGATCACCTCGATTATCATATTACGATGACAAATTATGCAAAAGCAAAGGCAAAACTGTTTTCAATGCTCAAAAACTCAAAAGAAAACCACTTTGCGGTAATAAACCTCGATGATGATTACGCTATGGAAATGTTATCTGCAACTCCTTCTGATGCAGAAGTTTTGGCCTATTCAATCCATAATGAAAGAGCTGATATCATAGCCAAAAACATTGATTATTCCTCATTTGGAGCAAGCTTTGAGTGTGTCACTCCTTTTGGAAACAAAAAAATAAACCTGCAAATGACAGGCGAATTTAGCGTTTATAATGCCCTTGCTGCTTTGTGCGCAGGGATTTTGTCAGGTGTAGATATCGACACTTGCATAGAAGCCCTTGAGAATACAAAAAATGTTTCAGGACGATTTGAAGTAGTATCTAAAGAACCGCTTATAATCGTTGATTATGCCCATACACCTGATGGTTTGGATAATGTTTTGACGGCATCCAAACAGCTTTTGCAACAAGGAGGAGAGCTCATCTGTGTGTTTGGATGCGGCGGAGATCGAGATTCTACCAAACGTCCTAAAATGGCAAAAATAGCCGATGATTTGGCAGACAAAGTCATAATTACATCCGACAATCCAAGATCTGAAGACCCTCAACAAATCATAACCGATGTTTTGGCAGGGATAAAATCTCTTGACAGCCACAGAATCATTGTAGAAATTGACAGACGTGATGCAATTGAACGTGCAATCAAAATCGCCAAACCTCAAGATATTGTTGTCATTGCAGGAAAAGGCCACGAAGATTACCAGATTTTGAAAGATGAAACAATCCACTTCGATGACAGAGAAGAAGTCACAAGGGCTCTTGCTTTGTTCAAAGTCTAGATCTGTTTTTCGAAACTTTCTACATTAATATCCAAAAATTTGCCTATTTTAATCAAATTACGCACAAGCTGTCTGATTTTTGAATCCTTGGAATTCAGTGTAATTTGCATAATTTCGGGCATTTTGCTGAATATTTTTTCAAAGTAGATATTTTGAGCTTCATTCAAATCCAAAATTATTTTCAAAACTTGCGCCGTTTCAAGTATTTCGGCAACGACTTCTGTTTCTTGCAGCTCGATATTTTTGGTGAGTTTTCTAAGATTGCGCAAAAGCTCTGATTCAAAAAGCTTACTCGCACTTTTAGTATCCAAAATTATCTTAAGTGAATCGACTTCTTTGATAATATCTGTGGCATTTTGAATTACATCCTTGTCCAAAATATCATCGGCAGACTCAAATAATGCATTGAAATCCTTACTCAAGGTGTACTTGGCAACGATTTTCATCTCAGGAGGAATATCCACCCCAAGCTCAGAAAGTTGAAGAATCGTTCTTCTGCTCTCTTCATACATAGTTCTGAAGTTGCTTGAAAACTTGCTGACCTTGTTATTCAGATGCAATCCCAAAAGATGGCGTCTTTCTTCCAAGAAAATATCATCAAGAGTAAAATAATTTCGATCAAGATGTTCATCAAGCGTTCTTATTACTTCTGTCAAAGGTTCTTGGGTGTATTTATCAACAAGTTCCTTTTTGACTTTGTTGTACTTTTGAGAAGATGTAAACTCACTCACCGCGCAGTGAAAATCCCCACCCGAAAAACGCAATACAGCAAAAACAAAATCCTGAACAGACAAAGTAATTTTGCTCTTTACCTTGATACGACCGACTGCAAGTGTTGTATTGCTCTTTTGAAGTTTACGATAATCCATTTTTTCGATGGCATAACAATAGATATTTTCCTCATCGCAAGGGTCCTCATAGAGCGATTTGAGTGCCCATTGAGTTACAATTTGCTTTCTGTGAACAACAGCGGGTTTGACAAATTTTTCATATATTTCGCGCCCATTTCCGTATTGAGGGATGTTGCTTTGCGCTTTTTCCAAAATTTGCAAGAATGATTCTTCTAATGGTTTATCAGAAAAATTAATCGCCAATTCCATAGCTCTGGCAGCATATTTCATAATTTGAGTTGTTTCAATTCCTGAAATTTCGGAGAAAAACCATCCGCAGCTTGTATACATAAGCATTGCATTTCTTTGAATTTCCAAAAGTCTCAAAGTCGCTGTCTTTTCTTCTTCTGAGAGCTCATGGGTCTGATGTTTTTTGAAAAACTTATTGAGCGTCAATTCATTACGATCAAGGATAACATTGATATAAGCATCTCTAGCTTCCCAGGGTTCTTTTAAATATTTAGAGGCAGAATTTTCATAAATAACACTCAGCTCATCACGCAACCAATCAAGTGCATCACGCAAAGGTCTGCGCCATTTTTGGTTCCATCCGCCATGTCCGCCTGTTGAACATCCGCAATCATCTTGCCATCTTCCGACACCATGAAAACAGCTCCAAGATGATGGCTGCTTGATATCAGCTTCAAATTCAGGAGGATATTTTTCAAGATATTCCGCATAATTTGTAATCGTAAAGCCGGCTTCTTTTGCTTTTTTGCCCAAAACATAAGCCAAAGCCATATCACCAAATTTGGTATGGTGCCCATAACTCTCGCCATCTGTTCCGATATTGACAAGCTGATCATAATCTCTTTGCTCAGAAACGCCCTCTTGAAGCCTGTGAACAAATTTATTACCATCTTTTAGCAAATTATCAAAAGCAACGGAGCGAGAAATTGCACCGTCATAGAAAAACAAATCTACATATTTTTCAGGATTATTTTTGATGAAATAACGATATGCCCTTGCAGGATCAATATTACCCCAACTTACATCATGCCAATCAGAACCATCTAACGCCTTAACTTTTGCTGCCTGATAAGGAGACAAAACAGTATACTTGACGCCGCAATCATAGAGCACTTCAAGCGTCTGATCATCAACAGCAGTCTCAGCAAGCCAAATCCCTTCAGGTTTACGCCCGAATCTTGACTCAAAATCTTTAATTCCCCAAATAGTTTGGGTGTATTTATCGCGCAAATTTGCCAAAGGCATAATCATATGATTATAAACCTGAGCAATTGCATTGCCATGCCCTGAATACATAGCACGACTATCTATATCGGCCTGAATGACTCTTTCATATGTCAAAGGAGCAAACTGCTCAAGCCAAGACATCAAAGTAGGACCAAAATTAAAACTCATATATTTGTAATTGTTGACAATATCAATGATTTTGTTATGCCCGTCAACTATCCTTGAGACAGAGTTTGGGTTATAGCATTCGCGGTTGATTCTCTCATTCCAATCATGCCAAGGCAATGCGCTCTCTTGGAGCTCAATTGCATCAAGCCACGGGTTTTCTCTAGGCGGCTGATAAAAATGGCCATGTATGGTCAAAAATTTTGTATGTTCTCTCATCTCAACTATTCTCGCTGCTATCTGAATCTTTTATGGTTTTTTGATTGGTTTTGGCGATAAATTTTTAACTTCATTTGCATCCATCCAAGCATCCCCAAGAGCATTTGAGAATACCTTTCCTTTGACTTCGATTTTATCACCGGATTCTAAATCCACAAGCTTTTCTGCGGCTGCTCTTTTTATAAAAATCTTTAATTCACTCAAAGGAACTATATGATCAGAAACATCCTCACGCTTGACCAAAAACGAAATATAATCTTTGGAACTTCTCAATGCGGGTTTATAATCAAGACCCAAAGTAGAAAACTTATTGAATGTTGCATCGAATTTTACATTTTTTCCAAGATAAACAGAAGGCTTATTAACAAGCTGTATAGGCGAAACGCTCGCATACTGAACAGGTTTTGCAGTTTGCGTCGCAGCGAAAGAAGGGACTCCAAGACCAATAAATAACAGTAAAAATGTACCGATTAAAATTCTTTTTATCATTTTAGACTCCATCTTCTTGTAGTATAACATATTATACATAAGAAATCGGTGTTTGAAATTGTCAATATGGAGTAGTTTTGTACTAAAAAAGAACACTCACGAAAAATGACTCCACCCATAAAAAAGGCACTAAAAAAGGCGCCTGTAGCACCTTCTTAGCTATTTACTTATTATAACAAACCTAGAACTTTTTGATACCAGGAAAATTTCTTTTTAACTTCACTTCCATTTACTGTGGTTTCAGCGCGCAATTTTGCGATGTAGTTGTAAAAAGTGTCTGATTTGTTTTCACTTTGTTTTTTAGATTCTTTAGTAATTAAGGCCATTTAGGCACCTCCTTGTTTTTAGGGGTATGTAATCAAAATATATATAAAATGCACCATTATTTGGAATTTGACTGAGATTTCCGTTATTTTGTTTTTCGTTTTCTGCTGTTTTTTAGATTAAATAATTTATATTGTAATAATAACACTTTTTTTATTTTTTTACTAGATAATCATCCATTCGCTTAAAATAATTTGTTACAATTTTAGTACGTAAGAAGCCAAAAGTAAATACCCATAATGGTTATTTGTGAAATAAATCACATATACTTTAGACTACTATTCGTTCAAATATAGCATATCTTTAAGATATTCACACAAAGTATAGTGAAAAACTTTTTTTGCTATATTATGAAAAAATCTTTACACTTAAAGACGGTAATACTCATGTTTTTATGCAAAAAAACTTCGACCTCAAGGCCTACATTACTTATACCACTTTACCTATTTTTTTACACACAAAAATCTTTATGCAAAGATTCTACTTTTTGCTTATAATTTTTTTATGGCAAAAAAACGACTCGACGAAATCCTGACTGAAAAAGGCTTTTTCGAAACAAAAAGCAAAGCTCAAGCTGCAATTTTGGCAGGAAAAGTCAAAATCAACGACGAAAAAATCACAAAAGCCGGTTTTCAAATCAAAAACGAAGATGAGCTAAAAATAGAAGTCGAAAAAAACCCGTATGTGAGCCGTGGCGGCTTCAAAATAGAAAAAGCAATAAAAGAATTCAATATAGACCTCAAAGACAAAATTTGCCTTGATGCAGGTGCTTCAACAGGCGGTTTTGTTGACTGCATGCTCAAGTTTGGAGCCAAAAAAATCTACGCCGTAGATGTCGGCTATGGTCAGCTTGATTGGAAACTTCGCTCAGATGATAGGGTCATCGTAATAGAGCGCACCAATATAAAAAACTGCCCAACAGAAACAATATACGGCCAAACCCCCATCGATGCCGAGTTTTTGAGTGCGGATTTGTCTTTTATTTCTTTGGAAAAAGTTCTTGGGAATTTTAAAAAACTTCTCAAAAAACAGAGCATGGTTCTATTAATCAAGCCACAATTTGAAGCAGGACGCGACAAAATACAAAAAGGCGGAGTCGTAAAAGATCCAAACACTCATCTAGAAGTAATCAAAAATGTAATAAACCATGCCCAAAAATTGGAACTTTACCCGCAAAATTTGACTTTTTCGCCAATTACGGGGCCAAGCGGAAATATAGAATATTTAATTTACTTAAAAGATGAAAAAAATTCTCTCGATGATGATAAAATACAAAGTATCATCAATGATGCATTTTCAAATTTGGTATAGGTATTATGTTCGAAAAAATTGCAATAATATACAACGACGAAATAAAAACATCAGAAGAAGTTTTGGCTCGTATCTGTGCGATTTTAAAATCAACAGGAAAAAACTATATCATCCAAAAAATAATCCCTGATTGCACAAAAAAAACAGAAGAATTTGAAAGAGACATCTCACTTGCCATTGTTATAGGAGGGGATGGCACTCTCATTAGCGTAACTCGCTTTTATGCACAATTTGACATACCTGTTTTTGGTATAAACCTCGGCAGGCTTGGCTTTTTGGCGCAACTTCAGGTAAATGAAATCGAAACAGGAATCAAAAAACTTCTCTCAGGCGAATACAAAATTGAAGAAAGACTCATGCTCAAATGCTTCAATGAGGAGCACAAATTTGACTTCAACGCGCTTAATGACATAGTCATAAAAGGCGGCAATCTCGCTAGAACAGAACGCCTTTATCTATACATAAACGATGAATTGGTAAGCGATTATTTGGCTGATGGATTAATTATATCAACACCCACAGGCTCAACAGCCTACACGCTTTCAGCGGGTGGGCCGATTGTACATCCTGCGGTTGATGTTATGATTATTGTTCCGATTTGCGCGCATTCTTTGGCGGCAAGACCGCTTGTAGTGCCTGTTTTTGAAAAAATCACAATCAAAATGGGCTCAAGCAAAAACAACGTATATGTGACGGCGGATGGTCAGAAAAATTTCAAATTTACAGAAAAAACCAAAGTCCATATCATACAAAATCCCAAAAAAGCCAAGCTTGTCTTCTTAAAAGACAAAGAAACAAGCTTCTATTCCGTACTGAAAGAAAAACTTAACTGGGGAGTGTCACCAAAAAGTAATGCTTAAATCAATTTTGATAAAAGATTTCACTCTGATTGATGAGCTTGAGATTTCTTTTGATAAGGGTCTCAATATTTTGACAGGCGAAACAGGCGCAGGCAAAAGCATCATCATTGATGCCATTGATGCGGCATTAGGGGCAAGATCAAACAAAGATCTCATCAAAGAAGGAAAAGAAAAAGCAGCAATAGAATTATACCTTGAGTCAAAAAACCCTTTGGTGAAAGAATTTTTTGATGAAAACGGCATAGATTTTGATGGGGAAATACTTCTATACAGAGAAATAACCCACTCCAATACCCGCTCTCGCGTTAATGGCGTAATGGTCGCACAGAGCACTCTTCAAGAGCTCAAAAACCTCTTGATTGACATACACTCTCAGCATCAAACCTACAAATATATTCAGCCCAAAACTCATATAGCTTTGCTCGATGAATACGGCGACAATGAACACAAGACCCTTTTGGGAAATTACTCCTCTTCTTACAAAGAACTATCGGAAGCCAAAAAAATATTCGAACAAAAATCGCAACAAAATACAGATATTGAAAAAAAAATCGACTTTTTGAAATTTCAAATTGATGAAATAGAACAAGCAGAAATCACAGACACCAATGAGTTCGAAAACCTCAAAACCGAGCGCGAAAAAATAATCAACGCAAAAGACCTAAAAGAACTCTCCTATTCAGGCTATTACACAATATACGGCCAAGACGCAAGCATATTATCAACGTTGAATACAATAGAATCCAAACTCATAAAAGCATCACAATACGACCCTGAACTGTCAAAAATTGCGGACAATTTATCAGAAAGTTCCACAATCTTGCGTGATGTATCAGAGAGTCTGCGCGATTATTCCGAATCACTTTCTTGTGATCCGTACCTTCTTGAAAAAATTGAAGAAAGACTCAATCTTTTGGACAAACTTCGCCGCAAATACGGTGCAACACTTGATGGAATACTGGATAGTTTAAAAACTTTTCAACAAGAACTAAATTCTATTGAACACGCAGAAGAAGATATCAAAAATCTCGAAGAAAAAATAACAACCCTAGAAGCGGAATCTGATACACTTGCAAACAAACTTTCTGACTCAAGAAACGCCCTTGCAAAAGAGCTTTCGGCCCTCATCGAAAATGAACTCCATCAGTTGGCAATGCCAAATGCAAAATTTGAAATAAACATAAAAACAAAACCCAAAGACTCACAAGGTATTGATGACGTTGAATTTTTGATAAGCGCGAACCCCGGTGAAAGCCCAAAACCACTTGCCAAAATTGCATCAGGCGGAGAAATATCAAGAGTAATGCTTGCTATCAAAGCTATCTTTGCCAAAACCGACAGTATTAATACGGTAATTTTTGATGAAATAGATACAGGAATTTCAGGGCCTACTCTACAATCTGTTGCAGACAAAATGAAAACGCTCTCAAAATCGCACCAAATTATCTGCATCACACACCAGCCGATTATTGCAGCAGCAGCAGATAAACACCTGCATGTGGAAAAACACCAAGACCTTTTCTCAACAAAAGTCGAAATAAACGAGCTCGATTTTGACAGCAAAATCCAAATCCTATCTCGCATAGCCGGTGGTGAAATCAATAAAAAAACAACAGCTTTCGCAAAAGAATTATTGGAAAAATACAGGTAAAGCCAATGGGTGAAAAAAACAAAATGATAAAAGGACAATTATATGATCCTGCCGATTCTGAACTTGTTGAATTAAGAAAACAAGCAAGACTAACCTTGGAGCAATATAACTCTTCAAGCATTGCAGAACCTGAAAAAAGAGAGGCACTTCTGAAAAATCTCTTGAAAAAATCACCGAAAAACCTCTACATAGAGCCGCCATTTTATTGCGATTACGGCTTTAATATTGAACTTGGCGAAAATGTTTATATGAACTTCAATTGTATATTTTTAGATGTATGTCAAATAACAGTGGGGAACAATGTTCTTTTTGCGCCTGGTGTTCAGGTTTTGACAGCGACTCATCCTCTTATTGCCCAAGAAAGAAATGAAGGACTGGAATTTGCAAAACCTATAAAAATAGGTCACAACTGCTGGATTGGCGCTGGGGTTCTTATTTTGCCAGGGGTAACTATCGGAGATAACACAACAATTGCAGCAGGAAGCGTCGTAACCAAAGACATACCCGCAAATGTTTTAGCAGCAGGCAACCCTTGTGTTATAAAAAAAGAATTATAAAAAAAGACCCTCATTAGATAATGAAGATCTTTTTTTGAAATATTTTTGAATTACTAATCTTGCGGAGTAGAAACTCTTTGGACTCTGGAGATAGCCTCAGATTTGAGCTGAGTCAAATATTGCTGGCCGTTTCTTACGATTCCGTGCAAATCCTGAAGATTGCGATCCAAGTTACCAAGGACTTCTTCAGCATATCTGTCTGCACCTTCTCTGATACGAACAACTTCATTTGCAGTGTTAAGTTTAACTTGCTCAACCTCTTCATAAGTCTGTTGTTTCAAAGCTTCGCAATTTTCAATAGTTTCAGCTTTGATTCTTTCTGCTTCTGCTCTTACGGCTTTTAAGATTTCTGAATCATCTATCAAGCTTCTTGCTTTGTCTTGAGCTTGAAGGTAAAGATGATCGGCTTTGTTTTGAGATTCCATTAAGATTTCATCTTTGCGACGAAGAATCTCTCTTGCCTCTTGGATTTCTCCCGGGATAGAAACTCTGATTCTGTCCAATACATCTTCGATATTTTTTACGTTTACAACGGCATAAGGCAATGGCAATAGGCGGATACCTTTGGCAATGATGATATTTTCTAATCTGCCGAGTAAATTGTAAATCGTGTTAACTGTCATGCTTTGCACCTCTTTATTAAATATTCATTAACGTTTTTGGGAACCAGCTGAGATACGTCCCCGCCCAGTCTTACTGCCTCTTTCACACTTCTTGATGAAATGAAGTTGTAATTCGGCTTTGTAGTCAAAAAGACCGTCTCTATTGATTTATCAAGATTTTGGTTCATCTGGGCCAGCTGCATCTCGTATTCAAAGTCGCTGACAGCCCTAAGTCCCCTTATTAATACTTTAGCATTTTTCTTCTTGGCATATTCAACTGTTAAGCCATCGAAACAATCGACTTCCACATTTGAAAGATTAGCATCAGCCACTGCTACTTGTATTAAATTCAATTTGTCTTCCATAGACATAAAAGGTTCTTTTTCGTGGTTGTTCAAGACTGCGATAATAACCTTATCAAAAATCCTTGATGCTCTTTTCAAAACATCCATATGCCCTTTTGTAACGGGATCAAAACTCCCCGGGTATATTGCTAAAGTCACAGTCGGAACCTCCACCATAAAATTATATTATCTCTAAGATTTCTTTTCAAGGATTATGTTATCTATAAGCCTTATATTGTTAAGTTTTACTGCTATCGCAACCAAAGTCCCATCCTCTAAAAGCATCTTTGGCTCCAAATCATCCGATGAAACAAACTCAAAATACTCAACCTCAACCCCTTGTGGTACAAGAGCTACGGCCTCATTTTTGACTTTTTCAATAGACAATTCACCACTATCATAAAACTCTTGAATCAAAGAAAGCATCTTGTTAAGACAAAGTGCTTTTTCTCTGTCTTTATCACTCAAATATGTATTGCGAGAGCTCATCGCAAGACCATCTTCATCACGAATAATAGGGCATCTTACAAGCTCTATCGGAATATTCAAGTCTTGAACGAATTTTTTGATAATAATAAACTGCTGAGCATCTTTTTGGCCAAAAAATGCCACATCTGCCTGCGTAATATTGAACAACTTGGTAACAACAAGAGCCACGCCGTCAAAATGACCGGGGCGTGATTTGCCGCACAATATGCCTTGATATTCAATCGGCGGAACAATCTTTGTCAATTTTTGATCAGGGTACATTTCAGAAGGAGTCGGTGCAAAAATAACATCCACACCATTACGGCCGCAAAGCTCATGATCTGAGTCCAAGGTTCTTGGATATTTGTCATAATCCTCATTCGGGCCGAATTGTACAGGATTCACAAACACTGACACAATAACCTTATCACAAGTCTGTCTTGCTTGTTTTA
>JAQUTS010000047.1 GCA_028694275.1 Candidatus Gastranaerophilales bacterium | reverse complement strand
GACTTCACAACGATGCCAACATCCTCACAATGGGAGGGCGCGTCGTTGGAGTGGATTTGGCTTTAGAAATCCTTGACACCTGGCTCAAAACAAACTTTGAGGGTGGCCGCCACCAAAGACGCATTGATATGCTTGAAAAATAGTATTAAGAATTTTAAAAATTAAATATCAAACTATCAACTTATTTCCTTTTTGAACTTTTAACTTTTCAAAGAAGGATTTTAGAATGCAAATAACACAGCAAAATAGTCCAAATTTCAAAGGATCTTTTCAAGGATTGTGGAAAAACGGTGACCAAATAAGAAAAGCCCCATTAAAAGAAGTTTGGGGTTGCCCCTACGCTGACAGAATGATGCTTAATACAATTGTAAAAATAGCAAAATCAAAAGATCTAAACCCAAAACTTGAAATTGTTTTCCAAAACTCAGAAGAAGGAAAAAGCATTCTTTTTAATACAAGCCCCGAAGCAATAAAAAAATCCCTTCCGCTAATCACACGCATTACACAAGGAATCTTTGACGACCTGCAAAACCCCACTTTTTGGAAGCTTTTGGCTAACAAAAAAACTGAAGCAATCAGCTATCGCCTAAAACAAGAAGACCTCCCCAAGCTTATAAGTTATTTTTTCTACCCGAGAACACCATCAGAAGTTTTAGAAAATAAAAGAGAAGACACAAATATTTTAAAAAAAATAGCAAAATTTGAAAAAACAATGAAAGAAAAATTTAGCAAACAAGAAGACCAAAAATGGCTAAATGAATTTTTCAGCACAAGCAATATTTAAAACCGGTTGTAAAAACTCCTTGATTTTGTAGAATATAAGCAAACGAGACAAAAAAAGGAGTTTTACAATGAAAAAATCAGTAAAAGATCTAAAAGACATCAAAGGCAAACGCGCGCTTGTCCGCGTGGATATGAACGTGCCGTTGGATGCAAATAAAAACGTAACAGATGATACTCGTATCAGAGCAATTTTGCCAACAGTTGAGTATCTTGTAAATGAAGGTGCAAAAGTCATTTTGGCAGCTCACCTTGGTCGTCCAAAAGGCGATAACAACGCCGATTTGACACTTGATCCTGTTGCTGCAAAATTATCAGAACTTTTGGGCAAACCTGTTCTAAAGTTGAATGATTCTATCGGTGAAGAAGTAAAAGCTCAGCTTGTGACACTAAAAGACGGCGATGTAGCTTTGCTTGAAAACATCCGCTTCTACCCTGAAGAAACCAAAAACGATCCTGAATTCGCAAAAAAATTGGCAGAACTTGCTGATTTTTATGTGAATGACGCATTTGGTGCTGCTCACAGAGCTCATGCTTCTACAGAAGGTGTTGCTCACTTGTTATCACCTGCAGTTTCAGGTCTTTTGATGGAAAAAGAATTGAGTTCACTCGGTTCTTTACTTCAAACCCCACAAAGACCTTTCACAGCAATCGTCGGCGGAAGCAAAGTTTCTACAAAAATTGGCGTAATCGAAAACTTAATCGAAAAAGTTGACAATATCGTACTTGGCGGCGGTATGACATATACATTCAAAAAAGCTGAAGGCGGCAAAATCGGTAATTCAATTTGCGAAGACGACAAATTAGACTTCGCTAATGAACTTGTCAAAAAAGCTGCTGCAAAAGGCGTTAACCTAATCATCGCTCAAGATGTTCTTATCGCTGATGATTTTAGCAATGATGCAAACGTCAAATACTGCGCATCTGATGCTATCCCTGATGGATGGGAAGGCGTTGATGCGGGCCCTGAAGCCATTAAACAAATCACCGATGTTGTTTTGAACTCCAAAACAATTCTTTGGAATGGCCCTGTAGGTGCTTTTGAAACTGATAAGTTCGAAAAAGGAACAAAAGCGGTTGCAGAAGCTGTAGCTAAAGCTACTACAGAAAAAGGTGCCACAAGCGTTCTTGGCGGTGGAGATACAGTTGCTGCAGTTGAAAAATTCAACCTCGACAGAAGCTCTTTCTCACACATTTCAACAGGCGGCGGTGCCAGCTTGGAGTTTATCGAAGGAAAAACTCTACCGGGCGTTGCAGCTTTAGATGACAAAGAATAGCGAAATCTGACAAGTGCGCCGTGGTACGAAGTACCCCAGCACGCCTCGGTGAGGTTTTAGATGAAGCGAAATTTTATAAAATAAAATGAAGCAAAATGAAGAAAACCAAACCGTCAGTATTTCAAGACAGCGAAATCTGACAAGTGCGCCGCACAACTCAATAACTATAAAAACCTAAAAAGACCGACCCTAAAAAGTCGGTCTTTTTTTATTTATTATTCAATTTTATTTCAAAACTGGCTGAACAAAGACTCTTTTTTGAGCTTCTTGATCCAAGAAGAACAATGCAGCACCTTCTGCTTTTGTCATTTTTAGTTTGTTAAGCATATCTTCTGCTGATGCTTCTTCTTCAACTTGTTCATCAATGAACCATTTCAAAAACGATGCGCTGGCATGATCTTTCTCTTCTATAGCAAGAGATGCTATATCATTGATTCTTGATGAAATATGTCTTTCATGTCCTAGGGTTTCTTCAAAAACTTCTATTAAATTTGACCATTCGTGTTTTGGTTTTCTGATTTGCTCAAGTGCCACTTTTCCACCACGTTCAATCACGTAGTCAAAGAAGAATTTGGCGTGATTAAGTTCTTCTTGCACCTGAATATTCATCCAATTGGCAAAACCCACAAGGCCGTTTTGGGCACAGTATGCAGCCATGGAAAGATATAAGTATGAAGAATAAAGTTCTTCATTAATTTGTTCATTTATTGCTTTTTCAATTTTTTCATTAAGCATCTTTTTTTCTCCTTTTTCGTATTCATGAATTATAACGCCAAAAGATAAAATTTCATCGCCATTTTTACGAAATATTAATAATCAACCCGAATAAAATACATAACTGCAAAAGACTAATGCTTTAGTCTTAGCAAAAAATCTGTCCCTTCGTCGAATTAACTGTCTTCCCCGAGTTGGTATTATACAAGTAGCGATTTCAAAAATCGGAGGTTTGTGCCATGGCTGATTTATACAAAAATATAAGCGACAGAGCATATTTCAATTACACAAGAAACCCTTATATAGACCCCATTTCAAACTGGGATAATGCCAGAAGGGAGGAATTACTGGAAGAAAAAATCAAACAAGAAGCCTTCCTCATTCACCAAAGAACAGGCGCAGATGCAGCATCTGACTACCAAAAAGCCAAACAATACGTGAATGAACGTCTCAATCTTCTTGCATATTACATTCACGAAAGAAACTATAACCAAAAACCTGTAGACTGCTGGAAACAAGCACAAGAAATGTACATAAACAACTTTTAGGTGAAATTATGAACAGACTGCTAAAAAACCTACCTGTACCACAATTTCTGCAGATGATCTTTGGAAAAGACCCTTCTAAATCAAAGAAAAAAACGTCACAACGCCACAAAGGAGCCTTCCACAAGCTCATTATAAGCAGATCCATAAGAAACAGAAAACAAAAATCGGGATAAAGCCCGATTTTTTTGTTTTTGAAAAAGGTTATACAGCAAGCTTCTTGGGGTGTGGAAATTTTGTATTGCAAAAATTTTATGCTATCATAGTAAGAATACGAAAAAAGGAGAGGAGGAAATTATGTTGAACACTGAACAATATAAACTTAATGCTGAACAAGCTTTGAAAAAACTTATGGACGGAAACAAAAGATTTGTAAACTTTGAACGACAAACACCTATCCTCAGCGCAGAAGAAAGAAAAAAACTGATACATAAACAATCACCTTATGCGATTGTTATTACATGTTCTGACTCAAGGGTAAGTCCTGAAATAATCTGTGATTGCGGCCTTGGGGAGATTTTTGTCATAAGAGTTGCTGCAGGTGCACTTAGCGAAAATATGCTCGGAAGCATCGAGTACGCTGTTTTGGCATTGGGTGTTGAACTGATTTTGATGCTTGGCCATGATAATTGCGGTGTTATGGAAGCTATCTTACATGATCAGGCCGATATGTCAGAAGATATTCAAAAACTCTGCAACCACGTATCAAGACACTTCACAAAAGAACAAAAGGCAACCCTCACATCATCAGAAGGTGTGCGATACGTGACAGAACAAGATGTAAAATTGCTTGAATCAATTCCTGTTTTAAAAGAAAAAATAGAACAAGGTAAATTACAAGTCGTAGGGGCGCATTACAACTTCCATACGAATGAAATCGAGTTGCTCTAGATTTTTACCAAATTTGTCAAAACAATGCCCCTAACTCAGCTTTGGGGTATTGTTTTTTGTTGAATTTATGAAAAAGAGTGTTTACTTATTGTAATAATAATTGTTTTTAGCCCTTGCTTGAGATATTCTTTATTAACAAGGAAGGTTCTTCTTTGGGAAAGACAGACAGGGATGATTGCCCGTAGCCTTTGTAAGTTTTCGAAAAAAAGGATTTTTTATGAGCTCAAAAAATTTTGAAACCAGCTATATTGATATTTCTCAATCAAAAAATGTGGCGGATATGGTATTTTCTTTAGGAAAAAATCTGGAAACAGGTCTTTTTAGTGACAAAAAAGTCATTCTTAACCTCGGAGAAATTGATCTTGAAAGACCTCAACTTTTGGGTCTCAAATCACTCGTTTTGGGAGCAGGATCAGAGTTGGCTTTAGTTCACAGCTCAAGCCCTACAACCAAACTCGTTGCAATGGAGATGAATATTCAAGTTGTGGATGAAAAAGAAATGGAAGAAAAGGCCGAAGAAAAAGCGGAAACTGTGAAAGAAATAGTAAATAAATCAAACGAAGTCATATCTGATATTATTTCTCAAAACGAAACTATTTACAGTGACTTGGCCTCAACTCAAGATAATCAAGATGAACATGAAGAGCTTCTTGATAATTTGATGGCGGATATAAAAGACGTAAAAAAAGAGCTCGGAGACAGAATTTCGGATGAAGTCCTAAGCAAAATTCAATACGTGGAAGATGAACACACCCAAGAGCCTATCCCTCAAACGATAGATTCTACACCATTATCAGAAACTATAATGACAGAAGAAAGCATAAAAACCGCTTCCATGCCTGAACCAACAATTATTGAAGAAGTAATAACCCCAACAGCACAAGCAATTGAACCGGAAGAATTGCCTCCTGTAATAATTGATGAGGACGCAGAAATACTTTTTGAATCAAAAGCTGATGAAAAAGAAAAAATCGAGCCAAAATCATATATTTCTGATGTAATCGAACCAAATGAAGAATTGCTCGAAAAGCAGTTTATTCTTGATGATGAAACCAAAGAAAACATTGTCGGGGATACTGTTTATATCAAACAAACTATCCGCTCAGGACAAGTGGTAAGCTTTGATGGAAACGTTGTCATAATCGGCAATTGCCACAGCGGTTCAGAGATAATAGCATCAGGGGATATCACCGTGTGGGGCGTACTTGAAGGTATTGCTCATGCAGGCTCAAAAGGCAATGACAATGCAATTATCAGAGCTCTTAAAATAGATGCTATCCAACTTCGCATAGCAAGCTACTTTGCAAGAAGACCTGATAGAGCAAATATTGATTTTGCACAAAGAACAGATACTTTCACACCGGAAGAAGCGAGAGTGAAAAACGGTGGGATATTTATTTATACATTGAATACTGATAACCAGATTTAGGAGGCATAATGGAAGGTCGCGTAATAGTAATAACATCGGGAAAAGGCGGCGTCGGCAAGACAACAACGAGTGCCAACATAGGTACGGCTCTTGCAAAACTAGGACACAAAGTCGCTTTGATAGACACAGATATCGGGCTTCGTAACCTTGATCTTTTGATGGGGCTTGAAAATCGTATCGTTTACACGCTTGTTGATGTAATTGAAGGAAATTGCAAACTTAAGCAAGCACTTGTAAAAGATAAAAAGAACCCCAACCTTGTTCTTCTTGCAGCTGCTCAAACAAGAGACAAATCAGCCGTAAACCAAGAACAAATGAAAGAAGTCTGCGAAGAGTTGAAAAAGAAATTTGACTTCATCATAGTAGACTCCCCTGCTGGTATCGAGCAAGGTTTCCAAAACGCTACAGCAGGAGCATCAGAAGCAATTGTTGTTGCAACGCCTGAAATGTCATCTGTGCGTGATGCTGATAGAATCATCGGTCTTTTGGAAGCAAAAGAAGAGATCAAATCTCACAAACTTGTACTCAACCGCGTAAGACCAAATATGATCAAAACAAACGATATGATGAGTGTTGAAGATGTTGTAGATATCTTATCCATTGATCTTTTGGGAATCATCCCTGAAGATACAGAAATCATTACAAGCACCAACAGAGGCGAGCCTGTTGTGCATGACGAAAATGCAAAATCAGGACAAGCTTATATGAATATCGCAAAAAGAATCATCGGCGAAGATGTTGCTTTCTTAGATCTTGAAGAGCCAAAAACCTGGCTGGACAAAATAAAAGACCTCTTTTTATCAATAGGAGGTGCTAAATAATGAAATCAATAATATCTGATATTCTAGGTGAAATCGTAAGCAAATATAAACAATTTATTTCATCTACCACTGACAGTAATGCAACAAAAGAAACAGCTACAAACCGCTTGAGACTCGTTCTTATGCATGACAGAACAAATCTCGCTCCTGATACTATGGAAAAAATGCGCGATGAGCTTTTGGAAGTAATCTCCAAATATGTTGTTGTCGATGAAGAAGCTCTTGATTTGAATTTGGCCGCAGAAGGTGATGCAATTGCACTTTTGGCGAGTATTCCTATCCTAAGAGCCAAAACAAAAGAAGAACAAGAAGAAGCAATAAAAGCTCTTGAAGAAAAGAAAAAACAAGAAGCTCAATCTGAAGAAGAAACGGATGAAGAAAACTCATCTGAAGAAGAAGCCAAAACTGAACAAGAGTCTCAGGAAGATTCAGAAGAAACAAAAACTGAAGAAACTGATCCTCAAGATGATATAAGTATAGAAGCAGCAATCGGCAAAGACCTTGTCGCTGCAGATAAAGAGGCCCAAGAAGCTCAATCTGAAGAAGAATCAAAAGAAGAAGAAAATATAGAAGAGCAATCTTCATCAAAGAAAACATCTTCTAAATAAACTTCAACTTAAATAAACTAAAAAGACAAATTATTTTTTATGATTTGTCTTTTTTTATGCTTTTCAAAAACCTCATCAGATAAATATAACTTTACAAACAAGTCTCAAATAAAGCAATTTTGCACCTTTGATTGTTTTTATTAACATGACTAGTTATATCCATAGGTAAGGAAATTTGGACAATCAATTGTTAAATAACCAAATATATTTCCGTCAGCAGCCGGTCGCAAGCCATCTGCAGCAGCCTCCTGCGCAGTCGCAAAACTATGGAGCTAACACAACAAAAGAAAGTGCAAAAGAAGCTGTTGCAAACAATACAAATGCCGGATATATTGCCAGCAAATTTGATGTTATGCAGCATCCTTTAATTTTGCTCAAAAACACTATTTTGGGCCTTGGAACCGCGATAGGAATAACTCAACTCGGTAATTACCTTGTAAAAGGCAAAATAAAAAAAGATGCTACACACGCAGAAACTTTGCAGCAAGCTCCATTGGTAAAACTTGGTAAAAAACTCGACGCATTTATAGAAAAAACACCATTCTTAAGAAAAACTCTCCAAAAAGCATCTGATTTAAAAGCTAAAATCACAAATAAACCAAAACATGCAATATTCCAAGAAATTGGAAAACAATACAAGCAAGGTTCAAAAGTAACTTGGAGTATGGGTAAATTCTATGAAGAAGGAAAGGGCTCAGAAGCTCTTGATGAATTTGTAGAATTTTTACAAAGATCACCGGAAGATGCGTTCACAAATAAAAACACAAAAAATGCTATCGACAGTATTTTAAAAGATGTAAAAACTGAAAAGCTTTCCAAATCACAAGCCGCCAGAAAAATTATCGAGGGCAACCTCCTTGATGATGTTAAAGCTTCTCATCTTGATAAACTCAAACTTGGCTCATCAAAAGGATTTGGGGCCATTGTAGACAAATTATTCGGTACAACTCCAAACTTGAATACTGCTTTGGCTAAAGCAAAATTCTTCAACGGAATGAAAACAGGACTTGGCCCTATATCAAGAACTTTCAACAAACTTTCATTGATGATGATGGAAGGTGTCGGAGGCGGCGTGCTCGGCGGAAAAGCTGCTATGTTTATGAGTGTCTTCGGCTTGATTTCAGCTTTCAATGCTTGTACAAAAGCCAATGTCGCCAAAAAGGAAAAAGAAAAACGCCTCCAAGAAGGAAATTTGAGTCAAAAAGAACTCGCAGAAATGCAAAAGAAACCTTGGTCAGGAGAAATGACAGCATCATTTATGGAAGACTTTGCAGGGTTCACACTTGGTGGTTACTTGATGACATTCCCTCTCGGGGTCGGACTCAACAAGGTTCTTGGTCTTGCAAACTTGGGACGTGATAACAAAGCCGTCCAAGCTGCAGCTGACAAACTTGGAGTAAAAGCAACAGATAAAGTTTATCAAAATACAGTTATTAAATATAATGATATGCTAAAACAAGATAAATTGGCTCGTGATTATATCAGCTACCTTGAAGGCGGCCAAAAAACCGGAATCATGCAAAAAATCAAAAAAGCCATAGGCTTAAGCAACGAACAATCTATGAGAGCAAGCATGGTCGAAAAACTCAAACTAAAAGTTCCGGCAGATGCATCAAAAGAGTCCTTAGTCGAAGCTTTACGTACCAAAACAAGGCCTGCAGAATGGTTCAAAGACCATCAAAAAATCATCAAACAAGCAGGCAAAAGCCAATTGACCCTAAAATCCATCTTCAAAGGTAATTCTATCAATAAAGGTACCAAAATGGAGCGTCTTGGCAGATATTTGGTTCAAAAGCCTCTTGAATTTGCTGCCAAAATTCTCGGTCCTGATAAATTCTTGACATACTCAGTCAACTCCGCCAATAGATTCAAAAAGTTTGTTAACGTAGGCGGCGGTGTCGGCAGAATCATCCTTGTCGGTATGGTACTTACTGTTCCTTTCCGTAACGCATTTATGAAAGCTTCCAATAAAATCTTCGGAAAACCTTCTTTCTCCCAGTATGATGAAGTAAAAGGCGTATACGACGAAAAAGAAGACGGTAAAAAAGAAGGCCCTGTAATTCCATCAGGACAACTTGCCGAAGCTCCAAAACTGATTAGACTTCCTGCAGTTGAGCCTACTCCTATATTGCAGCATCAAAACAACAACGCAGAAACTATTAAGCCCAAAACTCCTGTTTATCAACAACAAGAGCAAACATCGGAAGCTAATCCATACAACAGAGCACTAGACACGTATACATACATTCCTAAAAATGAAGTAATCCAAAACCCTGTAAGAGATTTGGACACTTACAAATACGTACCGAAAGCCTAATTTAGCAAATCTTTTTGCTTTTTGAGTTCAGGATGAATATCTGACATCATATTTCTAAATTCCTGCCCAAGGGTAATTTGCTCATTGATTTTGATATCGGTAAGTATTTCCTGCGCATTAAATTTAACATCTTTAGGGTTGGCGAATTCTCTCTCTAAAGCTTGATTATCAAGTTTTATTTGATCAGAAGCAGGCCCGAATATATCAAATTTTAGCTTGCCTGAATCAACAAAATCCTTCGATGGTTTTATCGCCTTATCATCTGAATTGACAAGATTTTTCAATATTTGAACAAACGGCTTAAAAAACGAATCATTAACATATCCATTAATAAAAGGGGCTCCGTTTATGTCAATAGTGGCACCATCTATAGGGTCATTAACTGGCCTTGATGATTGAATATGCAAGGTATCACTTTCTTTAAAATCAGGAATACTCTTTTTTACCATATCAAGATCCTTACTGCCGTTATTATCAAAGTGCATACATACTTTGACCGTATTCCAAGCGTTACCGGCAGCGTCTTCCCACCTCATAACACCTGTGCTTGTATTTTTTATACTTCCAAAATTTACTGTCATATCTCTCTTTTTTCCTTCTTTAGCTCTTTAGCCATTTGCGAAGATCTCTTCTTCTTGAGGCACAAAAAATCCTAAAATAGTATTTTTGACACTTTATGAAGATTATTTTACATTGCATTAAAAAAACAGCCCCCCATCATCAAAGACAGAGAGCTGTTTTTATGTATTTTTTACTTATTTCACGCAAACTTTGCGCTCAAGCTTAAGAGTTTGAGTTGTGATATCGCACACAGCAGATGAACCGTAATATTGGATAGCTCCAACAAATACATACTCATCATTTACAGCCCAGGCTTCTCTATTATCTTGAAGTTTTTTGAAAACAGGTCCTTCAAGTTCAACAAGAGCTTTTTGGATAACAGGCTTCATTTCACCGTGGCGTTTTTCCATATTCATCATCATTGTCAAAGGAATACCGCCTGCGATCCACTCACTTGCAGGAGCGGTCAAATTGCGAACGGATGAAAGATACCCGCTCAAACCAAATTGAATCAAACCAAAAGCGTTGTATCCAAGTGAATAGCAATAATCCGCATCAAAGTTTGATGGGAATGCGCATCTTCCTTCATAGCCAAAGAAATGAGTCAACGCTGAGAATTTTGCCTGACCTTTAACTTTGTGGGCTACCATTTCTGCAAGCATTTTTTCTGTTTCAATTCGAGAAACCTGTACGTTTCCGTGTGGGTCTCTATCCATCAACAATTGTTCTTGAATATCAACAGGAAGACTTGCAAAAACATCCGCATTTTCAGATTTGATATTTTTCAAAACATATTCGATTTTATCGCACTGATTCAAAGTATCAAAACCTTCTGCGTGAGCCAAAGTATCATTTAAGTCAGCTATCATAGATTTCATCTCAGGGATGAACTCGATTAAACCTTCCGGAATCAAAGCCACACCGAAGTTTTTGCCTGATTGAGAACGTCTGATAACGATATCA
>JAQUTS010000046.1 GCA_028694275.1 Candidatus Gastranaerophilales bacterium | reverse complement strand
CGCGTATTTAGGGTCTTTTTTCTTGTTTAAACTACCAAGATAGTAATATGATGCGATTTTATATTCTGAATCGGGGTATTTGTTGATGATTTTCTGTAAAACCTTTTCGGCTTTTTTGTCTTGCCCTGATCTGACGTATGCTTGAGCCAGTTTGTAATGTGCACAAGGGGTCAATTTTGAGCGGGGGAATTTTAATATTAGTGTTTCAAGTTTTTTAATAGCTGTTTTTTCATCTTCTATTTGTGCGGCACAATCAGATTGATGAATCAATACAGCGTCATAGGCACTATAAAATGGCGAAACTTTTTTATAAGCATAATAGGCTTCTTTGTATTGGCCATTTTTTTCGAGTTTTAGCGCTTTTTTATAAAAATTTCTGTTCAAATCAGGCGCATTGAGGCAGTTGTTTTGTCCTGTCAAAACATATATTCCTGCCATCACGGTAAGTACCATCAAAAATATTAATAACGTTCTTTTCATTTTTTTACTCTTCTACAATCACCTTATCTTTTGGTCGCGGGTTGATTTTTTTGTTTTGTTTGATATATTCAACTACTGCATTTGTCACATAGAAATCTATTCTTCTATAATCAGGGCTTTTTTTGAATTGAAAATACCCGTTACCCCCTGAATACAAGAAATCTGTTGTGAGTATCTTGTATGTGGCCTCTTCATCAAGCGGTTTATTATTTATTTTAACATCCTTTACCCGGCAGCCTTCTTTTGTAACTTTTTCCAAATCAGGCGATAAGGCTTGTGCCGGTTGTTTTGTGTCAATTGTATAAGATAATCCTTTTGTCTGCAAAAATGCTTCATTTCTGTTTGGCGCATATCTGGCAGAGGTTTCAAGAATGGATTTGATATCTTTTCCTTTCAGATCAACAATGACCATTTTATTTGCAAACGGCAGCATTTCTATTACATCCATTTTGGTTATTTTTCCTTTGGGAAGTATTTTATTTCCTCTTATCGTCCCCGCGTTTATCATTACAGCGTCGATATCATTAGATGCTTTGGATATGGCTTCTAAAACCAGTGCTCCTGAGTTTGTCAGGGTTTTGCTCAAAGAGGCACTTGTGCAATCAAGCGGGGATTTTAGTTCTCCCAGTTTTTCATTTTTTATGCGTTCAAGGCCAGTATTTAGTTCTGCAATTTTTTTCTCAATTTTTTTATCTGTCGGGACAGTTTCATCTAAAGGAATAAGTTGGTAGGTGTATTTTTGGATTCCTTTTTCGTTGAATTCAATATCAAGTTCGCCAAGTTTTATGCCAAATTCTCCCGCTTGAACTACAAGAGTTTTTCTCCCGTTTTTCACTGCACAGTATGGTTTTTCCATAAAAGTATGTGAATGCCCGCCCACTATGACATCTAAACCATCTACGTTTTTGGCTGTTTCAATATCTTGCTCTACTCCGCTATGAGAGAGCAAAACCAATAGGTCAACATCATTTTTTAGGTAGTTGATAAAAAATTGCAGAGTTTTGTAATAATCAGGCTGATTTATGTAATCAGAGTAGGCGCTTAGGTGTTTTAATTCGGGTGTGGTCATCCCTATGACTCCGACTTTGAAGCCGTTTAAATCCTTTGTTATATGTGATTTTATTTTGCCGTTAAGATAAAAATTGCTGCTAAATTCCACATTCGCACCCAAAAAAGGTACGCTTGTTAATTTTGTGAGATTTTCAAATGCGTCAAGGCCTTTGTCCAATTCATGATTCCCGACGCAAATAGCGTCATAGCCTGCCTGATCAAGAAAATTCATCTCAGGCATACCTTCATAAATTTGGTAGTAAACGCTTCCTTGGTAAATATCACCCGCATCGAGTATCAGAGTATTTTCTTTTTTTGATTCGATTTCTTTTATAAGGCCCGCTCTTCTTGCCCAGCCGCCCAAGGGTTTTGAGTCTTTGTATGAGATAGGTTCTATTCTGCCGTGGATATCATTGCTGTGCAAAATTGTTAATTCGTAGCCAAAAGCTAAATTAACCGAACAAAAAATTACTGCTAATAATAAGAGTAGTCTTCTTTTAAACATCCCCAGTCTCCATAAAAATATAATAACATACTTGATTTTTTGAGGCTGCTAACTTAACAAAAATCTTTCATATTTCGTAAACCTCATGGTCTATTTGGGGTCTTTTATTTACACCTATAGGCCGATGATTGTTTATTAAAAATAACGAATAATATAACAACTGGACTTGAGCAAAATATGAGAAAGGGAGTATGAATGGTTTTACTGTCGTTGAAAAAATATTTTCCGCCAAAATTAGAGCCCGTAAGAATAGAAAGCGTCTCACAAGAATTTGAATATCAAAGATATTACAGAAAAATTATTAAGGATTATGTGTATTATTCTGCTAAAAGAATAATCGCATAATCCGTCCTCTTGGGCGGTAGGTAAGGTAAATATTAGGAGAGTAGCGAAGGGATTACACGCTTGGGTATGTCACAAGCGGATTTAATAAAAGGTCGGTAGAAATACCGACCTTATCCTTTTATTTTGAAGCTTGTTTTACCAAGTTGCAATTTTCATCTCGAGTGCGCTCAGTATCTTTGTATATTTTGAGCCTTTGAATAACTTCATCAAAGTCGATTTTGTGAGCGTCAAAGTCAGGTCCGTCAACACAAGCGAATTTGACTTCGCCGCCAACTGTGACTCTGCAAGCACCACACATACCTGTTCCATCAACCATAATAGGGTTCATGCTGGCAACAGTGTAGATTTCGTGAGGTCTTGTAAGTTCTGCAACTGCTCTCATCATAGGCATTGGGCCTACAGCTACAACGTGGTCTATTTTTTCTTGGCCGATTAATCTATCCACAACGCCTGTTACGAAGCCTTTTTCTCCAAGTGTTCCATCATCGGTTGTTATGAATAATTCATCGCAAGCTGTTTTCATTTTGTCCTGCCAGAAGATAAGATCTTTTGTTCTGGCTCCCATAACCATGTATACTTTGTTGCCTGCGTCTTTGAATGCTTTTGCAATCAAATAACATGGAGCTGCGCCATAACCGCCTGCTACGCAAATTACCGTGCCGAATTTTTCAGCATCAGTCGGAACACCCAAAGGCCCGACAAGGTCGAATATTTCATCCCCGGCTTCGAGTTCTGCAAGTTGTTTGGTTGTATAGCCTACAGCCATAAATACGATGGTAAGTTCATTTTTTTCTTTATTTATATCGGCAATGGTAAGAGGAACTCTTTCCCCTTCATCATTTACCCTCAAAATTATAAATTGTCCTGCTTTAGCATTGCGCACAACATAAGGCGCATCTATTACAAGCTCGTATTGTCCTTCGCAAAGTTTTGTTTTTGATAAGATTTTGTATCCCACTATTTTGGCTCCCTTCGTCTACCTTTTATAATAATAGTATATCTAATGAAAACAAAAGGACAATACTTGTTTGATATGTAAAGATTTTGTAGTATAATATTCTCATCTAGGGTATAAGTTGAGTACGGAATGTTTACGAAATTTCTAAAAAAGCTTGAATTACCAAATGCTGTTGCTTTAAAGGCATCTTCATTATTTGATAAGGCATTGGGCGAAGCTAAAAAAAGAAATTTTGATGATGCTTTAGAGTTACTTCAAAAAGCTAAAGAACTTTATATAGATGCAGAAAATAACGAAAAAATCGCCCTTTGTTCAGCAGAGATGGCAATTACGTATTTTTATTCATCTCGCGAATTCACATCAAGGGCCATCAGGCTTTTAGAAGAAGCCAGTGCTTATTTTGAGATCGGAACCAAAAAAAATGACACGCTGGCACGTATTTTGTTGTATTTCGGAATAATTGAGTTTGCCCAAAAAAACTACGCAAGAGCTCTCAAGTTATTCAAAAATGCCCAGGAACTTACCAGCAAAAATTCTCTTATTAACGCTTGTATTTTGGATAATATAGCGGTCTATAATCTTCGTTCCAAAAACTTCCCTTTGGCTCAAAGATATTTGGAAGAGTCTTTGCGTATCAAAATAAAATACAAAAACAGCGCTGAAATTGCCGAAACTACAACTCTTTTGGGACGGTATTTCGCCAGTGTTGAGGATTCTGTCAACGCAATAAAATTTTTGAAAGTATCAAGAGATCTTTTGCGTAAAGAAGAAAATTACAACGCTTTGGCGCGAGTATTAGATGAAATATCCAAAGCTTATCTTTTAGATAAAGATATCAGAAAAGCTGAGCATTATTATAACAGAGCGATGGATATTGCACCAAGATGCCAAAATAAAAAAATATTTGCATTTTTATATTGCACATATGCCGAAATTTTGACCGCAAAAAACCGCCCGGAAGAAGCATTAGAGCTTATCAAACGCAATGTTGAGCCGATTTTTGCTACTCCTCGTGAAAAAGCTATTTTGAAAAAAATCATGTCGAAGGTTTATATCAAGCTTGGGCATTTTGAGTTGGCTCTTGAAAAAAACCATGAAGCTTTGAGCCTTTTTCATAGCATAGAAAATCATATTGATGCTATCAAATGTCATATTGATTTGGCTTATATATATGCGCACAAAGAATACACCCAAATGGCGACATCAAGTTTGCTCGAGGCTTTAGAACTTTCAAAGTCATATGATTTGCAGGTTTTTTCGCAAAAAATTGAGGATTTGATTTTTGAGCTTGATAAAGAAGAGTGGTCAAATATTGTCAACGATAAAGTCAGTAACAAAAAGAATTTTACCGATAATAAGTCACTTATCGAAACTTTGAATTTACTTGAGAATATTACTCAAGACGAAGATCCGTACCGTGATCCTTTGATATCTTTGCTCAAGGTGGGTCGTTCAATTTCTGCAGAAACTGATCTTGAAAAACTAATCCGAATTATAGAAAAAGAGACCAAAGCAGCTCTTGATGCTCAGGATTGTACAGTTTTTACTTATCATGACAAAACGCAAGAACTTAGTGCCAAAATCCTTGTTGGGACTGAGCTTCAGCATGTCAGGTTTTCGGCTAAAACAGGTCTTGCCGGTTATGTTGCAAGAACCGGTGAAGGCGTAAATATCAAAGATGCATACAACGATGATAGGTTCAACAGTGATATAGATAAATATCGCTCTGATAAGACAAAAACTATTTTGTGTATTCCTTTTAAAAATCTCAATCAACAAGTAGTCGGTGTCATTCAGGTTATTAACAAAAAAAACAGCCGTATTTTTACCGATAAGGATGAGGATTTGCTGATGGCAATAGGCTCAAGTGCCGGTATTGCTATTGAAAATGCGATTTTGTTCGCTACGCAAAAAAGACTTTTTGAAGAGCAAAAAGACTCTTTTAAAAGCTTCATTGATGCACTTTCAAAATCTATCGATGCACGTGACAGCATTACCGCAGGTCATTCAAGCAGAGTTTGCAAATTGTCAGAGGCGATTTGTTGTGAGATGAAGCTTGCTGAAGATGATATAGAAATCATTAAATACGCGGCAAACTTACATGATATTGGTAAAATCGGTATCAGAGACAGTGTTTTGCTTAAATGCGGACGCCTTACCCCTGAAGAATATTGCCATATTCAAGAACATGCAAGTATAACAGCTGAGATTTTGAATAAGATTTCTTTTCAGGAAAATCTTAAAGATGTTCCTTTGATTGCATCTTCTCACCACGAAAAATATGATGGCTCAGGGTATTTCAGAGGATTAAAAGGTGCTGAAATTCCTCTTGGTGGGCGTGTTTTGGCTGTGGCTGATGTTTTTGATGCTATTACATCCAAGCGTCATTATCGTGATAAAATGCCTATTGAAAAGGCTTTGGGTATTTTGCTTGAAGGCAAGGGATCTCACTTTGATCCTTGTGTGATTGATATCTTTTTTGAAATACCAATCAATCTGATTTTATCAGTTATAATTTCAAATAATAATAAAGAACTTTCTTCTTCACAGGTTGAGTATTTCCAAAAATACACAGTGGACTTTTTGTACAAAACTGCCATCAAGCCTGAAGATCAAAGAAACGTTATTGAACAGCTTCTTTTGACCAATTTCAACAAATTATATCTTGGTACTGATGAAGAAATTTAAAAGTTTTATTGTAAACTAATGTAACGAAACGGGATCGTTATGGCAATTTTATATATAAAGTAGTTTTTATATATATACATGATATAACCTTCCCTTCCTAGAAAAATTTTCAACTCCCATCGGGAGTTTTTTTTTGCTCTAAAGAGCTCCCAGAATTTTTTTGAATTCTTCTACATCATCAGGGGTATCTATACCGATGGGTTTGTAATCAACTATTGAGACTTTTATTTTCATACCGTTTTGAAGGGCTCTTAGTTGTTCAAGACTTTCTGCCAGTTCTAATGATGATTGATTTAGGTTACTCATTTTTTCAAGGGCATTTTTTTTGTATGCATAAAGGCCTATATGTGCGTAAGTTTTGGTTTTATTTTTATTTCTTTCATAAGGTATGGGGGATCTTGAAAAATACAAGGCGTTGTCAAAGTTGTCAAAAACCACCTTCACTACATTTGGATTTTTGATTTCTTCTTCATCTTTGATTTCTCTTATCAAAGTAGCAATATCAGCACTTTTATCATTTTTTAGTGATTCTATTGCGCTGTCTATGCTTTCAGGGGTGATTAACGGTTCATCACCCTGAACATTCACGGCCATTGTTATATCGGGATTTTTGTTCATAACTTCAAAAATTCTGTCACTTCCGCTTTGGTGATTTGGGCTTGTCATTTCCGCCTCTCCGCCGAAATCTTTAACCGCGTTATAAATCCTTTCATCATCTGTTGCCACGATGACTTTATTTGCATATTTGGATTGTTTGGCTTTTTCATAAACCCATTGTATGATAGGTTTCCCGCCTACTTCTATAAGAGGTTTCCCGGGGAGTCTTGTTGATGCATATCTTGCCGGAATTATTATTGCTGTTGACATATTTTCTCCTTAATTTGCTCGCGGATGAGCTTTCATATATGCGGTTTTCAGTCTTTGGGTTGAGACGTGCGTATAAATTTGAGTGTTACTGATGCTTGCATGGCCAAGAAGTTCTTGGACTACTCTTAGATCTGCTCCGTTTTCCAGTAATTTTGTGGCAAAGCTGTGTCTTAGCACGTGTGCGGATAATTGTTTTTGAATTTTGAGTTTTTTTGCGACTTCTTTCAGTATATTATGAACGCTTCTTTGTTGAAAGCGAAAACCTTCTGTATTCAAAAAAATAAATTTGTTATCGTTCTTTTGAGCGAATTTTGGGCGAATACTTTCAAGATAATTGCACAGGTATTCTTTTGCTCTGTTGCTTATCAAAACAATTCTTTCTTTTCCGCCTTTGCCAAAAACAGTTATTTCGTTTTGCTCAAGATTGAGATTGTCAAAAATCAAATTGCAAAGTTCAGATACGCGCATCCCTGTTGCATAAAGTGTTTCTATTATGGCTCTATTACGGTATCCTGATGGGGTTTTTATCTCAATGTTGTTTAGAATTTCATCCATTTCTTTATCTGTGAAAAATTTCGGTAAAGGTTGGTTTTTTTTGGGGCCTTTTATGTTAACCGCAGGGTTTGCTTCGACGAGTTTTTCTCTGTACATATAGCGATAAAATGTCCGTATTGAGGCAATTTTTCGAGAGAGGGTTGTTTTTGAGTAGTTCTTATTTTGGATAGAAGAAAGATATTCTCTTATATCTTTGTGCGAAATATCTTCGGGTTTTTTGTCTTTTAGCCACATAAGAAAATTCATTACATCTTGGCAATATGCTCTTACCGTATGTTGAGACAGGTTTCTTTCTATCTCAAGATACAGCTTGAAATCATCTTCTAAGGCTTGTGTTCTCTCATTTAATTGGGTCATAATCTTCTGTTTTTGTTTACTTTTTTACTTCAAAATTATACAATTTAATTAAAAATCAGGTTTGTTTTTAATAAATTTTTACTATATAGGAATATGCGAGGTTTTGATGAAGAAAAATATAGTTATTCTTAGTGTTCTCTCTTTGCTTTTGGTAAACACGGCCTATGCCAAAAAGGTTTATTACTCAAAGGTTTCAACAGCAGATGCATCTAAAGATGTTAATATTGTTTCTTTAGAAAAAGGATTTGATTATTGTAAAGAATATAAATTAGGCGCAGCTCAAAAATATTTTGAGAGTGCCCTGAAAAAAGATCCAAAAAGTTCCCAAGCTCATAATGGACTTGGTTTGAGCTATTTCCTGAAAGTTTCATCTTCTGATATGGAAGTAATCAAAAACAAGCAGCAAATACTTGCTTTCGCCAAAAATGAATTTGAATTAGCCATAAAATACAATCCTAAAAATGCTCAGGCGTACAATAATCTTGGTAGGGTTTATAAAGAGCTTGGGGTTTTGGATAAAGCGGAACAAAATTATCAAAAAGCTCTCAGTATTGATCCTAAATACTCTGATGCAATGTGTAATCTAGGGTATCTGGATTTTCTCAAAAATAAAACTCCCGAAGCAATTGAAAAATACAAAAAATCTATCACATACAATCCCAATAATTCTACGGCGTATTTTTATTTAGCAGAAGCGTATGCCTCTCAGAGCAAATATTCTGATGCTTTAGCGCAGATAGGGACGTCATTGTCCTTGTTTAATAACAATGCTCCTGCCCAAAACGCATTGGCCAAAGTATACAAAGCCCAAGGTAATGAGGCGGCTGCTATTAATGCTTTTAAAAAATCCGCATCTATTAAACCTGAAAATATAGAAGCTTATTTGGGATTGGCGGAAATCTATCAAAATAGAGGCGATAATGAGCTGGCTATTTCTGAGCTCAAAAATATTCTTTCGATTAATCCGTCTTATACTGAGGCTTATCTTAAGTTGGCGGATATGCTTTTGATTGAAAATAAACCTGAAAAAGCTATTTCTTGTTACCAAAAAGTTGTGGGTGACCCTATTTATTCCGCATATGCGTTAAAAGGATTGTCAAAGGCTTATTTTAATAATTCTAAATCGGCTTTTGATACGGGTTATGTTGCGACAACTGCTGATTATGTGACACTTCAAAATGAACTTCTGAAAGCAGTTGATTCCAATCCTAAAGATTTACAGCTTTATTTGGCCTTGCTAAGAACCTCCAAAATGATTGCCGATGATAATCTGACAGAAATTTATTTGAATAAAATAATTGCAAGATCGGATTTTTCACCTGTTTCATCTGTTATAAAAGGTGAAGCTTATCTTTTGTGCAATCAGCCAAAAGAGGCCAAAATTGCCTTTGATGAAGCTCTTAGTTCGGTGAATAATTTATCGGATTGTTTGGCTATGGGTGAGTTGTTTGTTTTGGATAAACAATATGATATGGCCACAGCGTCTTATTATAAAGCGTTGAATTTTGATCCTTCGAGCAAAAGAGCCAAGGTTGGGATGAATATCATTGCAAGGAACCAAAAAATCACCGACTCTCATTATGCTTTGGCTTGTGATTATTTTAAGAGTCATCAGTATGTTTCTTCTGTTGAAGAACTGAAAAAAGTTTTGGATTTGAATCCTAAACATATGAGAGCTCAACTTTTGATGGCCAAATCATACCAAAAACTTGCTAAATATTCATTATCCGCCGCTTATTATCAGGTCTATTTGGCATCTGTTGATACACAGGATAAACAATATAAAAAATATACTAAAACTATAAATTATCTCCAGAAAAAGGCTCAAAAAGCACAATTACATTCTTTGAAGGATTTGTAAACATATGTAACAAATCTGGGCAGAAATGAAATTCTATAGCTTTTATATACTTTATATATATAAGGTTAAAGTTATAAAAGGTATGTTTTAGTAATGACAGCTCCGACTTATTTATCATTAAATTACAGAAATTCTTCAATCACTGATTGGTTGAAATCTGCATATAACGTAAATATAAATTCAAATGAAGATTTGTCTGATATTTTTGCTCAATTAACATATAATTCAGGATTCAATCCTTATGATGCTCTTGATTCTTATATTTTGGGATTGGAAAAAAGCCCTACCGGCGATTTAATTAATGATAATAAAAAGTCAGGCGGAGCTTATTACGATTTGCAAGATAATGAATATTATTTGTACACCGCCAATTATCTTAATGGGAATTTTTCATCATCTTTAGGTTATGGTGCCCTAGAAATTGATTCTTCAACAGGTTATATTCAGCCTGATGATAATAATACGGCTACTAATTTGTCTGATATAGTAAAGTCACAAATGGCCACTCTCGGAATTAATTCTATGGGGCCTGATCAGCTTGTGGCACTATATCAGCAACTTACAACTGAGTTGGAAGGCTTGCAGGAGTACACTCTTTCTAATCAGAGCATAGCTGATATTCAAAAACAAATTACGTCTTTGCAAACATCAACTATGGTTAATTTAGAATCACAGGTAAAAAAGGTTCAAGATGATTTGATTGCATCTTTCAGATTGCAGCTTGATAAGATTGCTAACATAAACTTGGATGCGACAGAAACCAAAAATCAAATATTTAACATGACAAATATCAATGCTGCAAGAAGTATGAGCGATGAAGAATTGGCCAAAGCTCTTTTTGGAGGGACTTCAGGCTCATATGATTATGATAACAATATTTTCTATAACTATTATGTGGACTTGAGAACCAATTCCAAGCTTACCTTTGATAATGCATTTAATGATGTTTTACCTTCTTGGACTAAAAACAAGGCGACTATCCCTGGGGATACAGATACCGGTCTTCAAGGTAAATTCGTAATAGGCAATTATGAAGGTATTTCCAAAGATGATGAAAAGCTTGGACCTGTAGATATTTTGCAGGATATGTATGGTACTCAACAGCTTTTAGCATTGTACAAGCAGTATGAGGCAGCGGATAATCAGGCGCATAGTCTTGAATTGTCCCTTGCTGTTGCATTGCAGAACTCTGCTGAATTTGATTTCAGAAAAGAATTAGCTAATCAAGTTCTCGAGCTTTTGATTGATAATAATCCTTCTTATGTAGAACAAGTTATGGATCAAATGTCTGTAGCAAAAACAATCACAAGAGGATCAAGCATCACAGCAGGAGCCAATTCTTCTGTCACAGTTCCTAAATTTGACGGTTATTATG
>JAQUTS010000045.1 GCA_028694275.1 Candidatus Gastranaerophilales bacterium | reverse complement strand
TTAACTGCGAGACAGACTTCGTTGCCAAAAATGAAGACTTCAAAGCGTTGGTTCAAACTATCGCTCAAGCCGTTGTTGAAAACAATCCTGCTGATTTGGAAGTTCTAAACGATGTTAAAGTAGACGGTACAACTATCGAAACTCTTGTAAAAGAAGCTACTGCAACAATCGGTGAGAAAATCACAATCAGAAGATTCACAAGACTTGAAGGTTCTTTGGCAACTTATATCCACAACAACAAAATCGGTGTATTACTTCAAACAGAAGGAACTGACGGAGTATTGGCAAAAGATATTTGCTTGCACATCGCATCATCAGGTTGTGAATATGTTTCAAGAGAAGAAATTCCTCAAGCTACAATCGATGAAGAAACTCGTATCGAAATGGGTAAAGAAGACTTGGCTAACAAGCCTGAGAACATCAGAGCTAAAATCGTTGAAGGACGTGTTAACAAGTTGATGAGCCAAAGATGTTTGCTTGAGCAGCCGTTTGTAAAAAACCCTGATCAAACTATTCAACAGTTGATCGAAGGTAAACTTACAATCACAAGCTTCTCAAAATATACTCTAGGTGAAGGTCTTGAAAAAAGAAGTGAGAACTTTGCTGAAGAAGTAATGAATCAAATCAAAAATTAATTTCGAGCCCCCGCTGTTTAGTTCATTTAACGATGAGCCATTATGCGGAGATAAAAAAATCCCTCTTAGAAATAAGAGGGATTTTTATTTATCACGTCATGCTGAATTTACAGCTCCTCTTGTTGCTGAGGTGAGCTGAAGCCTACAAGGGAGGGTGTTCTCGAGGATTTCAGCATTTTCCAAAGTTGATTTATAGATTTGCCTTTGGCGAGTTCATTTTCTTTCTTTTTGTTCGCAAGCAAAAAGAAAGAAAACGTAACCAAAAGAAAGAAAAACTGCGCTAGATTGCAGATTCATTCTATCAATCTAGGAATGAAATTTCGCTAAGAAATATGGAAAAATTTTACAAGGTGATCTTGACAGATTTCGTGTCTTGGAATACTGGCAGTTCAGTTCTTTTTACTTCGCATCAAGTTACTTTGTAACTTTGCGCTTCGTAAAGAACTTCACAGGGACGAGCTGGGTTCGCTTTCGCTCACACGGCGCTCTTGCCAGATTCCGCTAAAACTCAATATTGATTTGTGAGAATTGAACAATCTTATTTTTGCCGCGTTTTTTGGCGTTATAAAGAGCATGTTCTGAGTATCTGATAAGCGTGTTTGCACTTTCATCAACATTTGCCAAGAAAGGATAGCAAGAAATACCGCCCGAAATCGTAATAGGGTGCGGTTCTTCTTCGCCATCAGGCTGGAATACAAGTTTTTCGATATCTTGTCTTACGCGTTCTGAGAAGATGAAAGCGTTACTCTCATCCGTGTTTGGTAAGATAATCAAAAATTCTTCATCGCCGTAACGAGTCAAAATATCTTCTTTTCTGACGTGTTTTCTTAGAGTGTCAGCGATTTGTTTAAGCAAAACATCGCCCCAATCATAGCCATAGATGTCGTTTACAACTTTGAAGTAATCAATATCAAGCAATAAGCATGAAAGTTTGAAACCATAACGTTTTGAACGAGAAATCTCAGCTTCGAGTCTTTCGTAGACATATTTGCGGTTATGAAGGCCTGTTAGTTCATCAGTTGTACAAATGAAGCCCATTTTTTCTTTTAAATATTTTATTTTCAAAAGATTAGCAACTCTTATTGAGAGTTCTTTTTCGTTAATAGGTTGAAGAATGTAATCGTAAGACTCGCCTCTTACGGTCAATTCATCGATTATATTGTCTGCAACCACTAAAAGCGGAGCAATAAATTTTGTAGTAGCGGCAATGTTTTTTACCGTTTCAACAGGGGCATCAATCACTATCAAAGATGGGTGAAATTGAGCACAGTCTTTGATTTCTTCTGTTGTTTGGGCTAAAACTTCGTAGCCTTCAACTTTAATCAGATCTTTTAGGTTTGATTTTCCGTCTTCGCTAAAAATTAATATATGTTTCATATTTCCCGCCGTTTCTGTTGCTAAAAATTTCTATAGTAGTCAAGCTACTAGTTTATTTTATCAAATTTTTTAAAAATATGCACTATTAAATTTGAGAAAGAAGGCTAAATCTACTGAATTTCGGTCATATAGATTATTCTTTTTTGTATCTTGCAAGAGTAAAATTTAAGTACGGTAATAAGTTTGACCCTTTGTGCGAAAAATTGTACAATTTGTTTGTACGATCTTTTATTTTTTAAAACCATACGGCATACAAGAGGGCTGATAGGAGTTCAGGGAAGTTGTATAAAATGAAACCTCAAAGATACATGCATGCTTTAGAGTTAAAAGAGCAGAAAACTCAAGGCAACAGGCAAGTAAAGAGGATTCCAAGAAAGAAAAAGACCGCCAAAAGTTTTATCATGCAGATAAGACTTCTGATTTTTTGCTATTTTTTGGCTGTTTTTATATTCCCTGCTACGGTACAAAATATTTGGGGGAATTTATTCCTCAACAGATGGCACAATTCTGCCGTCAAGTTTGAGGCATGTGATTATATAAACCCAGCCGGCCAAACTTTGACCAAAAATACTTTTCTCGGTAGTGTTCAAACACCGCCCAAAATAGACGATACATTGATGGATAACATGTACGACGCAGGGCATATGTATATGCTTGAAAATAATCTCCGCGCGGTAGCAGGGAATTATCACAATATCAAGCCTCATATTTTTGTGTGGGACTACACCAGCGGCAAAAGTGCCAAAATTAATTCTGATCAAACAGTTGCGACAGCAAGTATTATAAAAGTTCCTATTTTATTTGAATTGTTCAGGCGCATAGATAAAGGGCTTGTTAAGCTTGATGATAAGATGCTTATGTCACAAGAGCTTGTGACAGGCGGGTCAGGGCATTTGCAATACCAACAGGCAAATCAGTATTTGACTATTGATAAGCTTGCACAGCTTATGATTCAAGATAGTGATAATACGGCGACTAATATGCTTTTATCAAAAATAGGCGGTGTGGATTCATTGAATCGCGGAGCCAGGCTTTGGGGCGTCGATAAGACAAGCATGGGCAATTGGTTACCTGATTTGACAGGAAGCAATGTTACAACTGCCGAGCAGATGGGCAAAATTCTTTATAACTTGGACAATCCTGAGCTATTGAGCTTACGTTCACGCTCTAAAATAGTCGATATTATGAGTAATGTAAAAAACGTATATCTTATACAAGCCGGTATTGGCCGTGATGCACAGTTTATACACAAAACAGGCAATATAGGAAAAATGATAGGCGATGTTGGTATAGTCGAAATGCCGAATGGGCGTAAATATATCGTTGTCATTATGGTTGAAAGACCTCATAACTACCATGCCGCAAAAGATTTTATCATAGAAGCCTCAAGGACAATTTACAATTATATGGCTGTAAATTCATAACCTTCAAACCCTTATATAACAAGGCAGTTAATCTTTCGTAATGTTTATTGTTTTTATAGCAATTCTGAACATTCACGACTGTTCTAATTGTTGAGATTTACAATCACCAATTGGGTTCTTGGGGTAAGTAAATAAAACTTGAAATAAAGATAAAAATATGTTCTCATATACACAAGTAGGGAAAGTTGGATTTAATGATAACGAAGAGTTATTTGATGCAGAAAGAAAAATATCCTCTGATAACCGACAAGAAATTGCCGGAGAGGTTGAGTTTTCCTTCTTCGGGGAGTCCTTCTTCTTTTCCTATTTCAAGATTTCAAAAATTTAATAATTTGAACAATTCAGAACCCTTAAATTCAATCTCCAATGATTTGACATTTAAGGGTTCTTCTTTAAGTAAAGTTTCAAAGGTTACAGTGACCCATGCTGTTTCTCAATTTGAAAAAGAATTTGGCAAGTCTGCCGCAAATCATTTGAATACAAAAATAAAAGATGCTGCTTCTCACAAAGCTTCAGGGTTAAAGCTCAATTCTGACGGGACTTTGACTTTTGCGAAAAAATCCTTCGGGAGACAAATTCTTGATGTTTTATTGTTCCCGATTCTAAAGTTGCCATTGGATATTGCAAATTCTTCATTGAAACTTTTGAAAAAAATCCCCGGGCTTAAAAAATCAAAATTCATTGATAATTTATTGGCCAAAAAGCCCTTGAAAGACAGAAGAGAGTTTTTGAAAGATACTTCTTATGTCGCATCTATTGAGCATTATTTTGAAATGGTGGGTAATGGCAAAAAAGCTTTCAAAGATGCTCATAAAAGTTTTAATCCTTTGCTTCCAAATTATTCAACGGCCGCAGAAAGATCCATCACAAGGGTTGTAACAGGTGTCATTCCTGCATTTTTCCTTGCAAATGATGCTTATAACCTTTCTATGTATATGAAAAATAACAAAGACGTGGCCGCAGAAGACAAAAAACGACGTTTTAATCAAGAAGTAGTTAGAGTAGGCTTAACAGCTGTAACTACATTTGGGATTTTGAGTCTTTTTGCCAAGAAAAGTAACGCAAGTGAAGCTGTGACAACAATGCTTATGTCAGGAGCAGCTTTTGTTTCTGAGTTTGCCGGTCGTTTAATAGCCGGTACGCCTGTTTTGCCTGTCGGGGAAAAAGCGGCAAAATATTACGCCTCTAAAAGAGCAGATGATGTAGAGGATAAACATGATGATGATAAAGACAAAAAAGTAGGCGATTCTTTCCGAGGTTTTGAAGGTAAAAAACCTCCTGTTGAGTATCAAAAACCTCCGGAGAAAGGTGCTTTGACCTTTAAAAATGTTCTCCGTGTGGCAGGGGCTTTGATAGTATTCGGCTTTGGCCTTGAAAAACTTAAAGGGCTTGGCAGCAACAAAAAATTGATTTTAGGAGTTGATACAAAAGATCTTAAAGTCGTGAAAAAGATTAAAGAATATTCTGAAAAATTCGGCGAAAAATACGAAGGCCTTTTCACAAAAGATTTCACTGTCAAAAGAGAAGATTTCAAAGCGATGAATGATAAGCTTCGCAAAAACGGTTTTGATGCAATTGCCAATCGTTATGAAGATATGGTGAAAGACCAAAAAGGGCCTGAACTCAAAATAGGCAAAGTAAAAGAAAAAGCTAAGCATGTCGTTATTGACCAAGTTCTTGCGTTCCCAATCAAATTTATTTGGAAAAATATAATCATGCTTCCATACAAAATCACCAAAAATCTTCTAGAGGGTTATAAAGGCTTGGTTGATAAGCATGTGTTGAAACTTCCTGGAAAAGTGAAAGTTAAAACTCCTGAAGAAATAAAAGAAGCAGAAATGAAAACACTTCAACAAAGTATCAAATATCTTGAAAAAACAGCAAAACAAACAAAAGGCGACGAGAAAGAATTCGCCCACAAAATCAATAAAAGTATTCTATCAGGTCTTGATAATGTGACCAAATCAAATTACTCAAATGCAGGTCTTGCATCAACGGTAAGAACGGCTACAAGCACGGTCACAAGCGCATTTTTGATAGCAGATAACTATAATCAGGTTATGATAGATTCAAACGGCAAAAATAAAGATCTTGCAGAACAAAAAGCTAAAGAACGTACAATCCAAAGAGCGGTCAGAATCGCATACGGCGCGTTCTTGATTTCTATGGTCAATGATATCTTTAGAACAACTTACAACGGCAGCATGCTCGGAGCTCAGATGGTGAATGTCGGTAATACTCTCATCACAGAAACTATGGAAAGAAAATCTGTAGGTTTGCCCCTTGGTGAAAGCACAAGAGAGAATATCATCAAAGAAGAAAAAGAAAATCTCAAAGCCACAGGAATCAAAGGCGGATACTTCAGATTGATGGCAAAATTAACAGGTAAAAAATCTCTTTCTGAATCAGCAGCCAAAAAATCTCAAGAAGAGAAAAAACACGCGCAAGCAGCTTAGGGGCTAAACGTTAAAAAACTTTAATCAAAGCGAAAAATAAAGCTTTTGCAAGATTTTTTTCATGATAAAATCTTAAAAAGAGGGAAGTCAGAAATAGAGATTTTAAGGAGAGAGCTCTTGCCTAAGAAGTATAGTGTCGGAATAGATGTCGGCGGAACAAATGTTAAGATTGCTGTTGTTGATCTAAAAGGTAATATCGTATACTCAAATAGCGTACCTACTAGAGCAGAAATGGGCTATGAGTATACTATCAAAAATATTAAAGAAACTATCTACGCAAGTTTGAAAGAAACTAAACTTACAATAGATAGTGTGCAAGGTATCGGAATCGGCCTTCCGGGGCAGATAAATTCTGATGAAGGAATGGTAAGGCTTTTGCCAAACATTCCGGGGTGGAAAAATGTTCCTCTTGGCAAAATCCTTGAGGACGAGTTTAAAGTTAAAACAATGTTAGACAATGACGTTAGAGTGGCTACTTTAGGGGAGTATACTTTCGGTGCTGGACAAGGGTGCAAAAACCTTATTTGTTTGACCGTAGGTACAGGAGTTGGTTCAGGAATAATAGTAAACGGGCAGTTGGTACGCGGTGCCAGCATGTCAGCTGGTGAGATCGGGCATATGGTTGTGCAAGAGCCGCATGGCCCTATTTGCGGGTGCGGTTCAACGGGGTGTCTTGAAGCTTTGGCTTCAGGGCCTTCTATAGTTCAGATGGCCAGAGAGTATATCTCAGGCGGCAAGTCTACTTTGTATAAGGAGCTTGCAGCATCAGGCCCTATTACTCCTTATTTGGTTTATGAAGCGGCGATACAAGGTGATGCCGTTGCCAGAAGAATTTTTACAATCACAGGTGAATGGTTAGGTTTGGCACTTGTAAATGTTGTCAATTTGCTCAACCCTGAGCGTATTATTATCGGTGGCGGGGTTGGTCAATCAGGCGATCTTTTACTTGATCCTATAAGAAAAATAATCAAAGCCCGTGCTTTGAAAGCCTCAGCTGATGCTGTTGAAGTTGTTGCAGCAGAGCTTGGTGAAAGTGCAGGAGTTGTAGGAGCAAGTTTACTTGTAAGTCAACAATAAAAAGGTGGTTCTATGAGCGTATATCTGCTTTGGGGCGAAGATGATTTCAGGCTTGAGAAAGCTCTTAAGAACTTGCGTAAAAAAATCATAGGGGATGAAACTTCTCCTTTGAATCATCGTGTTTTAAAAAATCCTGACCCAAAGATTTTGCTTGAAAATATTCAGACAACAGGGATGATGTTCGGCAATCTTCTTATTGAAATTCACAGCAAAAAATTATTTGTGCGTACTAAAGAAAAAGAAATTGCAAAAGAAGATACAGATAAAATCATTGATGTTCTTGAAGCTTTGCCACAAAGTGTGAGTGTGATTTTTATCTGTAATATAGATAAAGGAACAGGCAAAAAAGTCGATGGTGCCTCAAAAATTGTAAAATCGCTCAAAAAAATCGGCGAAGTTATTGAATTTAAGCCTTTTAGAAGTTATGACACAAAAGATGTTTGTGCTTGGATTGTTGAAAATGCAAAAGAAAAAGGGATTATTATAAGACCTGATGCTGCGATGGAACTATTTATCGGCGTGGGAGAGGATTTGCGCCGTCTTGATAGTGAAATTGATAAACTTGAATTGCTTGTTTATCCTGAAAAAACTATTACAAAAAAAACGGTTGAGACTCTTGGGCTCAGTACGGATAATATTTTTACTTTTGCGGAAGTTTTGGTTGCTAAAAATAAATCAAAATCATATGCAGAACTTGGAAAATTGCTTGAAAAGGATGAGCCTTTGAGGATTTTGGCTTTTTTGCAGAGTGCTTTTAATAAGTGGATTCTGCTAAAATCAGATGCAAAAACCATGTCTTATTTTGAAATAAGTAAAAAACACAACATGCACGAATACCGAGTGCAAAAAGAACTCGAAAAACTTGCTTCGATGAGTTTGGATGAGCTGATTTTGATGCAAAAAAAACTCACGGATACAGAGTTCAAAATAAAATCAGGTAAAGTGCCCGGCAAGCTTGCAATGGAGATTATGATATGATTTTTTCCGATGAATTGAAAAGCAAATACCCTTTTGCCTCAAGGTTTTTTGAGCTTGCCCTAACAGGTACAGACTCCAAGCTTGCGAATGGTTTTATTCTTTACGGAAACAATATTTCATACCAGTATAAGTTTGTGTTGGAAATTGCAAAATATCTTAATTGTGCCAAGGACAAATCACAAAATTGTGATTGCACCAACTGCAACTGGATTACTGAAAACGCCCATCCTGCAGTCATTACAATTTCGCCGATTGATTATATAGACAAGCCAAAAACGAAGATTTCTGTTGATCAAATAAGAAAATTACGCAGTTCACTCGGTGTGACATCACCTTATCACCGCGTAATTATCATAACTGATGCCAAAGAAATCGAGTCAGAACTTCCTTTTGCTCCGCCAAGATTGTCTTCTGATGAAAAAGACAGACTTTGGACACCTTTTGGGCTCAATTATAATATTTTTGGGAAATCCCCCGCCAATGCTTTACTTAAAGTTTTGGAAGAGCCATCAGATTGTGTAACTTTTTTCTTTTTAACTAAAAGCAAAGATGATCTTTTGCCTACAATAGTTTCTCGTTGCCAGAGTGTTTCTCTTGTGGCAAGTGAGCCTGAGGACAGGGATTTGACCATTGTTAGGGAGTTTGTTGAAAGATTACCTTATTCTGATGAAAAAGAAGCGATGAATATGATTCAAAAATGGCAAAATTTGAGTAAAGAATATCCTCAGGAAGAACTTTTGAATATGATGCAAAAAATTATCAAAATAAATCTCAATGCGAATGTTTCAAATAGGGTTTATGTTTTGCAATTGATGGAGTTATTAAAAAAAATAGAAACAGCCAAAGAAGAGCTGACAAGGCATGTGCAGCCGCAAAATGTTGTGCAGAGCCTGTTTTTGTCTTTGAGGAAATAACTGAATTTTTATTTTCTTCAAATGGTTGTTTATGTTAAAATCTAATTAAGTATTTAGGAAGTATTTTTATAAAATTAAAAATACCCCAGCTAGATTTGAGAGAAAAAATGTCAGATAATATTTTAATTGTTTTGGATGTAGAGACAACGGGTCTTGATCATACAAAAGAAAAAATAATCGAGTTTGCGGGGCTAAAACTCGTTAACGGAGAGATTACAGAAGAGTTTGAAACATTGATAAATCCTGAGCAGCATATTCGCTATTCAAGTATCAATATTCACGGTATTACAGAAGAAATGGTCGCGGATGCGCCCAAAACAGCTGAGATAATGCCTCGTATTTTTGAGTTTATGGGTGATTATCCTATTGTTGCTCACAATGCGATTTTTGATTACAACTTTTTGAATCAAACATCATGGCATTTGTATGAGAAGCCTATTAATAATCATTATTTTGATTCTCAGCAAATGTTCAGAGAAGTTTGTCCTGAAGAAAAATCTCACGGGCTTGATGCTTTGATGAAAAGATTTGAGATTGAGCCTCAGGGTATCAAACATAGAGCTATGGCCGATGCCAAAGGGCTTGCGCTTGCATATCCTTTGCTTGAAAAACTTTATTATGAAAAAAATGATTGGCAAATGTCGCAAATGGGAAATGTTGATTATTTGTTTGAGCGTTTTATTCGTATACAAAATGCCATTCAGATAATGCAATCAGAGCTTGGTGATATCAAATCTATTTTTAAAGTATATTTTGAACAAGGCGGAGCTCCTGTTACTGCAACGACCGGTGAGGTTTTGTCTTATCAGTCCAAAACGTCATTTTCTTATGATTTTGCTCAAATTAAAGACGTTCTTGATGAAATAGGCTCATTGGAAAAAGTCACAAGACTTAATAACGGCCTTTTGGATAGAATTTTGACGAGCAATTCTTTATCAGAAGAACAAAAAGAAAAACTCAGAGCCGGCAGATGCGAAGTCTGTGAGAATCGCAATATTCATATTCAAAAACCGGATAAAAAATAGTCTTATTTTTAAAAATATGTAAATAAATTTTCATAAAAAACAAATAAATGTACATGTTTTTTATTGAGGAGGTTTTTTGCATGCACGTTCAATAATAGGATGTTCTGCATGATTCAACTTTCTTGTGTGCGCACTCAATCTTTTAGGGCTCAAACTTCTTTGGATACGCCAAAATCAAAACCTTCTCAAGTAGGCTCCAAAGTAGATATGGGCACTTTGGCAATAGGGGCTGCTACAGGGGCTGCTATTGTCGGAGCGATAGCGGCACATAGGATTTCTTCTCTTAAAAAAATAAAAACCGATGCCAAAGATTCAGCCGTTACTCAAAAAGTTTTTGCGGATGAAATTTTGTATAAAATTGAGCCAAAAGAACTTGAAAAAACAGCTTTGTATCAGTCGTTTCAGGATTCAAAAAAGAATATTTTTGAATTTGTACAAGAAGTTGAAGCTCCCGCAAAAGATGTAAAAGAATTTCTTTTCGGGGTTACAAAAAGCCTCGAGCATTCCAAGGCTTTTGTAAAAGAAGCCATATCTGATCCTCGAAAATCGCAAGAAATAACCACAAAACTCGTACAAAAAGTGGGCGGGTCAAGAAACTTCGCCGAGTGGTATTTTCACAATGACGGTTATCAAAAAGCTTATGAAAAACATATTGTTGGTTTTTTTGAGAGAGCAAAAACTCCTAATGATTTGATTCATCAATCACCTAATTGGCATTATTATAAGGTTGTTCAAAAATTCGGCAAGGATTTTAGTGTCGGTGAGTTGCCGCGACAAATCGGCGGGATTGAAAAGCATAGAAAAATGATAAGTAGTCTTCTTACAGGCCAAGAAATGCCTGAGGGTATTAAATTGATCAAAAAATTTGACCCTGGATACTCAGGTAAAGATGTAGCTTTGGTTGAGGCTGGTAATAAGAAATTTGTTATTAAATATCACCAAAATTGCGAAGAATATTCACCACAGCTTAGAGCATTTAATGAGCAAATAATGAAGAATGATGAGACAAGTTGGCTTGGGGAGTATTATTTGGATAAGCATAAAGAAAATGAAATGATGAAATCAGATTCAGGGTTTATTAATGCCCAGATTGATTATTATTTGCGCAGTAACAATAATCAAAACTCGTCATATTTTCATTTTTATGACAACAAGACTGCCTCTACGATATATGAATTGACAGAAGGTCAACCTGTTGATATGCAAGATGTTCCGATACTTGATGTCAATAGAAAAATGCCTGATATGAACAAGTTGGGTATTATTTATAATGATATAAAGGCCGATA
>JAQUTS010000044.1 GCA_028694275.1 Candidatus Gastranaerophilales bacterium | reverse complement strand
ACAAATTTAACAGCTTCTTCAACGTTAGTGAATTTAGCATCGGCAGCAGAAACGTTAACGTCATCTTCGATACCTGCTAATTTACCAAGTTCAGCTTCAACCGAAACTCCTCTTTCATGAGCATATTCAACAACTTGTTTTGTCAAAGCAATGTTTTCTTCAAGAGGGAATCTTGAACCATCGATCATAACAGATGAGAATCCGCCGTCGATACAAGCTTTACAAATTTCAAAATCAGCACCGTGATCAAGGTGAAGTGCGATAGGCACCGTAGTTGTAGCAAGAGCTGCTTCAACAAGTTTTACCAAATAAGTTTGGTTAGCGTATTTTCTTGCACCTGCTGATACTTGAAGAATGATTGGTGATCTTGTTTCTTCAGCAGCTTCAGCGATAGCTTGTAGCATTTCCATGTTATTTACGTTGTAAGCACCGATAGCGTATTTGCCTTCGAGAGCTTTTTTGAACATTTCATTTGTTCCGACTAATTTTCTTTCACTCATTGGGGTTCTCCTTTTAAAATTATCCCTGCACAGATAGTTTAGTACAAGCATATGAAAACTACAATATCAATGGTGAATTTGTTGTTGGGTTTGTTATTACAAAAAAAAAGGACAGAAGCCTGACAGAATATGTCAAATATGCTTGTCCTTAGTTTTCACTCTAGCAGAAAAGGAGAAGGTGGGATTCGAACCCACGGTACACTCGCATGTACGACGGTTTTCAAGACCGATCCGATAAACCGCTCCGGCACTTCTCCAAGTGCTTTGACAATATAATACTATATCAATTTTTTATTGCAAGCGGATTTTGCTCAAGTGTGAGCGAAGCGAAACCTGTCTAAAGAAATGTGCGTCGGAGTGAATGTTTGCGAAGCAAACTGAAGCGAAGAGGAGCACATGCAATCGAGCAATAATCCAAGAAGCGGATTTTTGGCTGGAGTGAACGCAGTGATACTTCAATTGCGAAGCAAATTTTTTTGTCGTATAATAATGGCATGAATGATAAAAAGTTTTATTACATAGGTCTTTCAATCAGTCACGCGGCGACTGAAGAGACAGGAATTGCAGTTTTGGACAATGAGTTGAATCTGCTTCGTTTGGACAAAATCTACCGTCTTAATGACATCAAATTTTTCTTGGATAATTTTTGCGGCAAAAATGGTGCTGTTATAGCTGCTGATATCCCTGTCAATCAGATGTTTTTGATAGGCAAATGGCGTCAAGAGGCCAAGCATTATCAAAGTATGACTGTCGGTACGTCTTATAAATCCGATCAGCAGTGGTCAAAACGTCAAAGTACCCGCGGCAGCGAGCTTTGCTCTGGTTTAAAAGAAGAGGGATACAACGTAATTCGCTATAATTATGTTTATTCAAAACAAGTTATGGGTCTTGCTACACCTTTGCAGGAGAATACTCCTATGGCGTGCAAGTATCTTCAAGATATGTTCAAAGAAAAATTGGCTATCAAAAATATCCCGACTAATATGATGCCTTTATCAAGCCTTAAGGCAGTTGTGGGCGCATATATCGGTTGGATGACCCAAAACGGGGTCGAAAATGAGGATTATCGTCAGGTAAATACATTTGCTGATTTGCCTGTGTATAGTGGGATTTAGAGCTTTGTCACTGCGAACAAAGCGAAGCAATCTTATTCCTTTACACCTGCGCGGTGGGCGGAACCTTTTTAAAAAGGTTCATAAAAGTTCTCGCCTGTTTTCGTTCGCGCATTTCTAAACTCAATCTAACTAGGCTTGCGGAACTCGCTTCGCTCAAACAGTCCTCGCCTTCGGGATGCTTCGCCCCCCTCTTCGTTAGATTTTTGTTAAGAAATGAGAGCTCACTTGCCACAAGGCGAAGATTTAATTTAGGTCATACTAAGTATTTTTTGTTTTTGAGATATGAATTCTTCTTCAGTTAATATGCCTTGTTCTTTTAGAAGGGCTAATCTTTCTAATTTACTTATTGTATCATCGTTATCTTTTTGTGAAGGAATTTCTTTATTAGCAATTCCTTCCATTTGTTTTCTTGCTATGTCGCAGAAGTTTTTTGCTTGATTTTTCCATATGTTTTTTATTTCGGCACTATTTCCAGCGCAAAAAATATTGACAGTACCTAAAATCAGTCCAAGATTGTACTGCACAGATGTTATTTTATTATATGGGAAGTCTTCAACTTGTAATGAGAAGATGCCTTTATTAATAAATACCAGTCTTTTATTGGTTGCGATAACTAGACCTATGCCATTATTATAAGCTCCAGGGCTTAAATCTTCTAATATTTCATCTTTCCATAAAATATTAGGAAGTTCGTTGATTTCCCATCTTCCAATTAGCTGGTCTGTTGGGTCTAATTTTTTAATTTGATTCCTGATTTCGTCTATTGTTGGCATAATCACTCCTTATTTGCTAATAAATGGTAATGACTTATTAGTAACATGTTTAAATTATATTTGCAAATCAATTAAAATCTTTTCTGCCTCTTCATAAGTCCCCACTTCAATCACTTTTACCCCAAGTTTATCTGCCGTAATATCAAGGACGGTCTTGTTTTCACGGACGGCGATGATTGGTATATTTCTTTTTGAAGCCTCTAATACAGGCACGCACCCAAGAGAATTGTAAGGCATAATTAGTGCATTAAGCGAGTCTACTGTGATGTCTGTCGGTATGGCATTTTTTATCGGCACAAGCTGAGGGGCGTTTTGGAGGCCGAGCAAAATACACGGCAAAAATGTCGGTGTGATATATTCGGCAGCCGCACGCGCGTCAACGATTTGGGTCGAAATGGCCACATCTTTGAATGCAGGGGCATGAGCGCAAGGCAATTTGAGCTCTCGGGTCAAAATATGTGATATGATTGCTTCTACACCACCTACGATATCGACGCCATTTCCTTGAGCGTAGCCATCTTCAGGTGGCTCATCAAAAAGACAAACAACCCCAATAGCTTGTGCACCTTGGGTTTTTAGTTTTTGTCCTGCTTCAATTAGTGTGGCTGGGTTGTTGATTTTTCCTGAAGATATACCGCTGTTTTCTTCTAAAAACTCGATCCCGACAGGCTCTTTTGTGATTTCGTAGGCTATAATATCCGCTCCATAAACAGTTTTTACTGCATTTATGGTATTTATGTGGATGTTTAGGATATTTTTGGGGATTGATTTGTCAAAAATCACCCCGATTTTGTTGTTTTGGGTGGGGCGAAGTGCGATTTTTCCCAAGAAAAACTCATCCAGCGCAAAGCCTTCTGTGTAGAGCATTTGTGGGGAAATCCCACTAAAACACGCTGCATTCACGACATTCGGGTTAACGATGAGATGTCGGACGTGTTTTGCCATATTTCGGGCAAAGCAAGACGCATCACCGGCAAAGCCGCCTATTGAAGCCCCAATCCCTGTTGGGACAATGAAGCACGCTGTTTTCATTGGGGAAAGTACCCGATATACTTGAGATTGCGGTAATATCCAAGATAATCAAGGCCGTAGCCGACAACAAACTTGTCATCTATCGGAAATCCCGAATAACTGATTTTAACATCGACTTCACGTTTGCAGGTTTTGTCCAAAAGGGTTACAAATTCTACCTTTTTGGCCTTATGTTGTCCCATTATGTAATTCCTCATAAATTTGGCTGTATGCCCTGTGTCTATTATGTCTTCGACTATCAGGACATTTTTGTCTGACAAATCAGGAAGGGTTAAATCAACTGATTTTACTGTGCCGCAAGAAGTCTGATCATTTCCATAGCTTGAAAGTCTTACAAATTCCATCTGTACGGGTATTTTTAGGTGTCTTGACAGGTCTATTGCAAAGAAGCTTGAACCTTTTAGTACGCATATAAGATGTAGAGTCTCATTCATCTCAAAGTCACTGTTTATACGGCTTGCAAGCTCTTTTACTCTGTTTTGAATTTGTTCTTCCGAGAATAAAAGGACAAGTTCTGATTCTTTTTTATCTAAGTTAAGGACTTCCATCATTACCTCAATTCTATTGTGTGCGTTGGTTTTTGCGTTACTTTTAGTTTTTCGCTTAGTCCCACTCCTATGGCCCACAAAACCTCGTTTTTGTATACTATGAGCGGGATTTGATCTCTTTTATGTTCTGCGATTCCTTTATTAATGAAAAATTTCTTTAACTTCATTGTACCACTCATCCCAAATGGTTGTATTATATCCCCTTCTCTTCTTGTTCTTAAGTTAAGGGGGGAGAGGCTTTTGGGCATGTTTACAAAAGCTTTAAAATCGGTTTCTTTTGGGAATTTATCAGGTTTTTCGCCATTATATTCTTCTATTTTCAGAATCTTGTCAAGAGCTTTGATATAGTTGTCCTGATTGAGTTTTAGCTCTGTTTCAAAATCTATTTTTTGAGTTTTTGAAACCACTTCTATTTTGTCTTTAGATGCAAAAATCCATTTATTCACACCAGCTGAAAGTGTGTTTCCGCAAGGCTTTTGGGTGCTTTCATTCAGGAATATTTTTACTTCCTCAATTTTTTTGGCACTGTAGTCAATTTTATTTTCTATCAAAAATCTATGAATGAAGATTTTTTTTTCAGCTTCTGTTAATGTGGCAAAAACCTCAGGAGTGAAGGGCTTTTGCCCTATAAAATCTGTCAAAATATCTTCATAATCTGATGCTGTTTTGGACAAATTTTCAAGTGCATCATCAAGATTTGGGTTGATTTTTTTTAGCAATGGAACAATATTGAGCCTTAGGTTGTTTCTTGCATATTTATCATCCGCATTTGAGCTGTCAAGGCTCGCAGTGAGCTTGTTTTGGGCGCAATATAATTGGGTTTGTTCCCTTGTTATTGACAGCATCGGGCGGTATATTTTCATCCCTTCTTCTTCTCTGAATTCAGGAATAGCGCACAGTCCCTTGATTCCTGTACCTTTTATAATTCTATACAAAATCGTCTCTGTGTTATCAGTTTTGGTGTGCGCGGTAAAAACCCCATCACAGTTGGTTTTTAGGCATATTTCTTTAAAGAAAGAATAACGCGCATTTCGGGCTTCTTCTTCGGTCTTTTTGAGAGATATATCAAGGGTTTTGGTGTGTATTTCTATTCCTCTTTGTTTGCAAAATTCCAAACAAGAACGTTGTTCGTTTTTGGATTCTTCGCCGCGCCAATTGTGATTTATGTGGATGGCGATGATTTTGAAGTTGTATTTTTGTGATAATTTATCTAAAATATCAATCAGGCACAAAGAATCCTGCCCGCCTGAAAACCCTACAGCATAGGTTTTTTGGCTGTTTATTATTTGATATTTCTGTAAAAAATCAAGAATTTTATTTTCCATAGAATAAGAATACTAAAAATCAGCGCATTTTGAAAGCTCGCTTTATTTATAGTAAAATTACCTTGTTATAGTTTATTTATAGGTGAAGAAATGACAAGACAGCCGTTTTTTTATGATGTTACCCTCAGGGACGGGAACCAGGCATTGAAAAAGCCTTGGAATACAGAAGAAAAAGAAATCATATTCAAACGACTGCTGAAACTTGGTGTGCAAGGCATTGAAATCGGTTTTCCAAGTGCGAGCGATATGGATTTTGAGGCTGTGCAATATTTGGCTGGTCTTATGCCTGAAAATGTTGTGGCATCAGGTCTTGCGCGTGCTGTCAAATATGATATCGAAAGAGCTGCTCAGGCAGTAAAAGAGGCATCAAAGCCCCGTATTCATACTTTTATCGCGATGAATCCTCTTGGGCTTGAGTATGTTTTACAAAAACCTCTCTCAGAAGTTAAAAAAATTGCTGTAGATTCTGTTGCTTATGCAAAGTCACTTTTGCCTGAATATGGTGAAGTGCAATTCTCAATTGAGCATTTTGCCGATTGCCGCGAGAATTTGGATGAAGTAATTGATGCCGTGCAAGAAGTCGTCAAAGCCGGTGCAAGCATTATCAATCTTCCAAATACGGTTGAGCGTTTTCGTCCGATGGAATTTTTGAGAATGGTAGAAAAAATGCGCAACGCTCTTCCTGAGGAAGTAACTGTTGCGGTGCATTGTCATAATGATCTTGGAATGGCTTCTGCTACAACGGTTGAGAGCTATTTTTTGGGTGCAACGCAGCTTGAGTGCAGCTTAAACGGCCTTGGTGAGCGTTCAGGCAATACAAATATGTATGAAGTTGCCGTTGTTTTGCATAATTCTGATGTGGATGTACCTTTGAATATGTCAAAAATATACGGTACGGCACTTCGTGTGGCCGAAATGTCAGGCGTTCCTATTTGGGAGAAAGCTCCTTTGGTAGGTTCTGATGCTCTTGCGCACAGATCAGGAATTCACCAAGACGGCGCAGCCAAAACAAAACACCTTAAAAAGGGTGCATATCGTGCATTTGAACCTTCTTTAATAGGGCGTGAAGATGAAAAACTCGGCTTCACAAGTCAATCAGGAAAAACAGCAATATATGAGATTTTGAATACAACTCCATACAAAATCACTATGCAAGAAGCCATTAGAATTGCCCCTGTTGCCAAATCAGCGGCAGAGGAGCTTGGCGAACTTTCAAAAGAAAAACTTCTTGATATTTATTTTGATGAGGTTTTCACGGTCAAAGGTGCTTTCAAGCTTATTGATTTCAAACAGATTGCAGATAGCAAGTTCAATCTTGAGTTCAAATACGGTGAGAAAACCTTTGATATGATAGGTACAGGAGACGGTAATCTTGATGCTTGTCTTGATGCCCTTGATAAGGCAGGATTTCCGCTGAATCTTATCCATTATGAGCAAGTTGCGCTGAATGAAGAAAAAGGTGTAAAAGCCGATGCGATGAGTGTTATACATTTTGGAACAGAAGACGGCAAAACGGTTGTGGCAAGAGCGATGGATAACAGTACTGCCAAAGCCAACGTGAAGGCGATTTTCAACGGTTTGAACCTCTTAAAGTAAGGAGCAATTATGATAGAGCGTTACACAAGAGAACAAATGGGCCGAATTTGGACCTTGGAGCATAAGTTTCAGACATATTTGGATGTTGAACTTGCAGTTTGTCATGCTTATCATAAGCTTGGTGATATTCCATCGGATGCTATGGCGCAAATTGAGATGAAGGCTGATTTTTCGATAGATCGAATTGATGAAATCGAGGCTGAAGTCAAACATGACGTGATTGCGTTTTTGAGTTGTGTAAATGAAAATATCGGCGAGGCATCGCGTTATTTACATATGGGGCTTACGAGTTCTGATGTGATTGATACGGCTCTTGCATTACAGATAAAATCGGCAAATAAAATAATCGAAAAAGACCTCACGGAAGTTATTTTTGCCATCAAAAAACTTGCTATTGAGCACAAAGAAACGGTTTGTATCGGGCGTTCGCACGGAATTCATGCGGAGCCTATGACTTTTGGGGTTAAACTTCTTTCTTGGCTTGATATTTTTGAGCGAAGTCTGACTCGTTTTCAAGCTTGTGCAAAAGAAATTGCTGTCGGGCAGATTTCGGGGCCTGTCGGGACATACAGCAATATTTCACCGGAAATAGAACGCCTTGCATGTCTTGAGCTTGGGCTTGTTCCTGCTAGGATTTCGACTCAGGTAATAGCGAGAGATTATCATGCAAATTATCTTCAAAACCTTGCTCTCATTGCTTCTTGCATAGAACAATGTGCGGTTGAATTGCGTCATTTGCAACGGACGGAGGTTTTGGAAGTTGAAGAAGGTTTTGCAAAAGGCCAAAAAGGGTCATCTGCGATGCCTCATAAGAAAAACCCGATTAGTGCCGAGAATTTATCAGGCCTTGCGAGGGTGGTAAGATCCAATTCCATTGCGGCTTTAGAAAATATTTCTCTTTGGCATGAGCGTGATATAAGCCATAGTTCTGCTGAGCGAATTATTATTCCTGACAGCACTATTTTGGTTGATTATATGCTTAACAGATTCAAAAATGTCATCGAAAATCTCGTTGTTCACAAAGAAAATATGCTCAAAAACTCAAATCTTTACGGTGGGGTGGTGTACTCACAAAGGGTACTTTTGGCTCTTTGTGAGAAAGGATTATCTCGCGAAGAAGCATACAGGCTGGTGCAAAAGAACGCGCATTCGGCGTGGAATAGCCCAAATGGTGACTTCAAGTCTAATTTATTGTCTGATGAAGCTGTGATAAAAATTCTAGATAAGCAAGAAATTGAAACTTGTTTTGATACGAAGTATTATCTTAGTAACGTTGCTGAGATTTACAGACGTTTTGAGGAGTAAATAATGGTTAATCTAGGATCGCTGATTTTAGTCAAAAGCATTGAGCTTTCGGCTAAAATTCACTCACTTTTTAAAGATTTAATACATGCGTTATGCAAAAATATTTCATTAAAGAAAACAGCTCTTATGATGGTGTGTTTTTTTTGCTTTACTCAGGTTGCTTTTTGCTCTGAGCCTGAGGTTTTTAAGCTTCCGAGCGGGCAGACTGTTGTTTTGAAACAAATCCCGAACAGTAAACTCGTATGCGTTGACACCTGGGTAAAAACGGGTTCTATTAATGAAAATGACACCAATTCAGGTGTTGCACATTTTTTGGAGCATTTGTTTTTTAAGGGTTCATCTAAATATGCAGCCGGTGATTTTGAGCGTATTCTCGATGGCAAAGGAGCTGTCTATAATGCCGCTACGAGTAAGGATTTCACCCATTTTTACATAACTATCAAAAAACAAGATCTGAATCTTGCGCTTGATCTTCAATCAAATATGCTTTTGCATCCTTCCATTCCTCAAGAAGAAATGGATCGTGAGAGAAATGTTGTTATAGAAGAAATTAACCGTTCAAAAGACAACCCAAACAGCATTGTTTTTCAAAACATGAACTCGATTCTTTTTAAACAGCACCCTTACAAAAGAGAAGTCATAGGCTCTGCCAAGGTTATCAGTACTATTTCTCGAGATGAGGTTATGGATTTTTATAACACATGGTACACACCGTCCAATATGACGACTGTCATTGCAGGTGATTTTGATAAAAATGAGGCTTTGACTCTTGTAGGGCAGTATTTTGAGCAGGATAAAAAGAAAAATATCTGCAGCAAATATTCAAAAGAACCTGATTTGACCAAGATAGAAACGAAAATTCAAAAAGGAAAATACTCAACTGCGTATTTGCAGATGGCTTTTAAAGGGACAGAATTTAAAAACACTAAAGACGCGTATGCATTGGATCTTTTGTCTGTGATTTTGGGACAGGGTAATACATCATATTTGTATAAGGCTTTAAAAGAGAACAAAAACCTTGTCACATACGTCGATGCTGGGCATTATTCTTTGCGGGACAGCAGTGTTTTTTATATAAGTTCGGGGCTTAATTCACAGAATTATTCCATTGTGGAAAATGAAATCATCCATCAAATTAGTTGCATAAGAAGTAAAGGCGTGAGTGCTGAGGAACTTCAAAGAGCCAAAAATATTCTTGAACGTTCATATATTTATGGCAATGAATCTGTTGAAGATATTGCCAATTCTATCGGGTACAATATGGTTTTGGGCGGAGATAATATTAGTTATTATAAGGATTATATTTGCGAAATTAAAAAAATCTCTGACAAAGACATACTTCGTGTAGCGCAGCAGTATCTTGACCCTAATAAAATGGCGGTGTCTTTGCTTTTGCCTGAAAAGGATAAAATCAGCCAAGCTCAAGATGATTTTAAGCCTATGCATATAGCTTCAAAGAGCACAGGGCTTTTGACGTTTAATTATAAGCCAGAAGTTTCTCCTGCTTGTGAGAGTTCTTTTGCCAAGAGTACAACTAAAGGCGGAGCTCAGTTGATAGTTGAAAAAAACGATACGGCAGATATTGTTGCTGTTGAAGTTTTCATAAAAGGCGGCGAGTTTTTGGTGCATAAACCAGGTGTTTGTGATGTTTTGGCCAAGACTCTTACTCGCGGAACCAAAACCCAATCTGCTAGCCAAATAGCAGAACTTTTGGAGAATAATGGAATAATAATTTCGCCTGCGTCTAATCCTGATTGTTTTCAGATAAGCATGAAATCAACTCAAGAGGATTTTGATAAGGCTTTTGGTGTGCTTTGTGATATTTTGAATAATGCAAATTTCCCTGAAAAAGAAGTTGCCAAAGCGAAAAAAGATCTTCTCGATTCAATAAAATTCCAACAAGATATCCCGCAAAATGTTGCGATAGATATGCTCAAATCAAAAATGTACCCGAATTCTCCTTACGGGTATTCTATGCGTGATATCAAAAAATCCATCCCTACTATCACAAGAGCTGATGTGGCCAATTATTATTACAGTTATTTTGCTCCGCAAAATATGGTGATTTCTGTATCAGGAGATGTTGATGTCAAACAAGTTCAAGACAAATTTGATACTTTTGTCTCAAGAACAGGCAAACCCGTTGCAATGCAATCATTCAGAACGCCATTTAAACCTCTTGAGCTCTCATCAAAGCTTATGACCAAAAAACGAACTCAATCTGCCTGGGTTATGCTTGGGTACAGGGTTCCAAGTATCGGAGATGAAAAAGATTATGCGACCTTAAAAGTAATAAATTCAATTCTATCAGGCGGCATGTCATCAAGACTTTTTGTTGATATGCGTGAGCGTAAGGGCTTGGCTTATGAGGTCGGCTGTTCTTATCCGTCTTTTTACGGAAATAGCTATTTTGTTTTTTATATAGGTACAAATCCCAAAAATATCGGTCTTGTTCAAAAAGAGTTCAAAAATGAAATCAACCATCTTTTGACTCAACCTGTGGGCGAAAAAGAACTTGAACTTGCTAAACAGCGTATTGTGGGTTATATTGCGCTTTCTCAGGAGACAAATGCCCAAAGAGCATCGCAAAGAGGACGTTACGAAATTTATCAAAAGGGGTATAATTTTAGCGATAAGTATGAGAAACTTATTGAGTCAGTTACCGGTGATGATATAATGAAAACTGCAAATAAGTATTTCAAACAACCGTTTGTAACTTCGATAGTGGAACCAATAGAAGATTAATATATGAAAATTTCAGTTAGAGTGCCGGCAACAACGGCGAATATAGGCCCGGGATTTGACAGTTTTGGAATGGCTTTGCCTTTGTACAATACCATTACTATTGAAGAAACTGTCTTGGGCGGAGTCGAAATTGAGCTTGTGTCAAAGGATGATGAAATCCAAGATCTTCATCTTCCTGCTGATGACAGTAATATTATTTATCGCGCGATAGAGCAGCTTTATGCCTGCGTTGGGCAATCACCGTCTGCTATCAAGGTGACGATTGATACAAATATTCCGATTGCA
>JAQUTS010000043.1 GCA_028694275.1 Candidatus Gastranaerophilales bacterium | reverse complement strand
CAGGGTATGAAGCACCTGTTTATGTTGCTTGGTCTTTGGCCAACAGAAGTGCCCTTGTAAGAGTTCCGGCAAAACGCGGCAATGCAACAAGATTCGAGCTCAGATCACCTGATCCGTCAACAAACCCTTATTTGACTTTTGCGGTTCTGTTGCAATCAGCGCTTGATGGAATCAAAAACAAAATCACACCTCCTGATGCGGTTGACAGCAATATTTACAAACTTTCAGGAAAAGAAAGAAAACGCCAAAAAATCGACTCTCTACCGGGAAGTTTGATTGAAGCTGTAGATTTGCTTGAAAAATCATATATAGCAAAAGAAGCTTTGGGAGAACATATTTTCCATGAGTTCATCAACTCAAAACGCAAAGAGTGGGATGCATTTAGAATGACTATCACTCCTTGGGAACTTGAAACATACCTCGGAAAATACTAAAATATTGGCGGGCTTTTAGCCCGCCTTTTTTCAAAAAATTGCTATAAAAATATTTGCAATAGAAAAAAAAAGTTGTATAATAAATTTAGAAATGCATGATCTGTTGTTTAGTTGTCAGATCCCAAAATTTCAAAACAGATGACAGATTAAAGAAAGAAACCAATGTTTGACCCATTAAAAATCACCGAGGAGCTTTTCGCTAAGATCCCCATTGTCCAAGGCGGCATGGCGGTTCGGGTAAGCGAAGCCCCCTTAGCAGCTGCAGTAGCCAACTGCGGCGGAATTGGAGTTATTGCGGCATCAGGATTAAGCTCCGTTGAACTCGCAGAGCAAATTCGTTTAGCTAGAAAACTTCAACAAAACAACGACGGCTTAATTGCAATAAATGCAATGGTAGTCGCGGATAATTTTATGGACTTAGTCCATACTGCCATAACCGAAGGCATCGATTTGATTATTTTTGGTGCAGGATTTTCCAAAGATGTATTCAAAATATCCATCGCGGCAAAAGTCCCTGTAGTACCTATTGTAAGCTCAGCAAAGCTTGCAGCCGTCTCCAAAAAATTAGGAGCTTCCGCTGTTATTGTAGAAAGCGGAGAAGCAGGCGGTCACTTGGGAACAGACAGAAATACCAAAGATCTTATCCCTGAAGTAAAAGAAGTCATAGGGAATGACATTCCGATTATTGCTGCAGGCGGAATCGCCAGCGGTAAAGACATTGTCGAAATAATGAAACTGGGCGCAAATGCCGTACAGATGGGTACAAGATTTGTATTAAGCAAAGAATGTACCGTGTCAGAAAAATTCAAACAAGTACTACTAAACGCTACAGACAAAGATCTTCAAATTATAAAAAGCCCTGTGGGTCTACCAGGAAGAGCCATTATGACTCCTTTCATCGAAAGAATCCAGCAAGGCGAAAGAATACTTTCCGGCTGTAAAAAATGCATGAAACATTGCGCAATGAACTTCTGTATTTTTGAAGCATTAGAGAAGGCAAGAAACGGTGATTTCACAAACGGATTGGTCTTCTCAGGAGCAAAGGTCGGACAATTCAAAGATATATTGTCAGTCCGCGAGATATTTGACAATTTAATTACAGAGGCTAATGCCTTTTCAAACAAAATACTAACAGGAGAAAAAAAATGAGCAAAACGTACGAAGATCTAGAACTAACATGTGGTGATTGCGGTGCAACCTTTGTTTTCACAGCCGGAGAACAAGAGTTCTACGAACAAAAAGGGTTCTCTGAACCGAAAAGATGCGCAGCTTGCAGAGCTGCTATCAAAAACCGCAAAAAACAACAACGCAGCCGTTATTAATTTGTTTGAATTAATAAAAGTTTGATAGTCGAAAAAGCCTGCCCTAACAAGCAGGCTTTTTATATGCAAATAATGGCTTTACCAATATTTGCATTTGTTCTATTATTAAGCCAAGATTATAATAGAGGGAAAAACATGCACTACATACAAGCAATAATAACAGGGATTGTACAAGGACTTACTGAATTTCTGCCTGTCAGCAGTTCGGCTCATTTGGTTTTGACTGCAGCAATTTTTGACAAAATTTTACATATTTCTCAAATGTCTGATGCAGAAGAAATATTTTTCGATTTGATGTTACACCTTGGAACATTAATCGCCGTTGTATTCTACTTCAAAAATGAATTAGATCAAATTTTTAAAGCATTCATTAATGCGCTCAAAACAAAAGACTTCCAATCCGATAGAAATTCAAAACTGCCGATATTTATCGCAGCAGGTACTTTGACAAGTCTTTGCATAGCTGCACCTTTTAAAGACGTAGTAGAAGAAATGTTCAAACGCCCCGATTTGGTAGGATATTTCCTCATTACAACAGCTTGCTTGTTGGCGTTCACCGAGTTTTACTCCCAAAAAATAACAAAAAACAGCGTTATATCGACCAAAAAAGCACTTCTTGTCGGAGCTTTCCAAGGTTTTGCAATGATTTTTAGAGGTATCTCAAGATCAGGATCAACAATGGCAGCAGGCCTATTAGGCGGACTTAACAGAGTTGATGCAGCAAGGTTCTCCTTTTTAATGAGTATTCCGATTATTATAATAGCCGTAATATTCCACTCACTGGAACTATTATCAACGGGCGAAATGCTCTCATTTTCAATGGGGCCTATATTTGTAGGCACAGTAATTTCAGCTATAGTCGGGTATCTTTGCATAAAATATTTTTTGATTTTCTTGCAAAAACACTCTTTTTATTATTTTTCTGTATATTGCGCAATAATAGGATTTTTGGCTATTAAATTCTTCTAAGAACAGATGTTTAAAGAATAAACATAATAGCTTAAAACAGTTGCAAAAATACTCCAAATCAAATATGGCAGGAGCAAAACTGCGCTAATTTTGGATGTTTTAAAAAACTCAATAATCATACGAGCCACAACCAATGAAAGAAATACTGAAATAAAAAGGCCGCCCAGTAATGATTTCAGGCCAAAAAACACAGGTACAAAACTTGCATTAAGCAAAAGATGGATGATAAAAAGCACAAATCCCTTTTTTTTCTTATCAAAATCCCCTTGAGCAACACAGAAAAAATATAAAGATAACCCGATAAGAAAATACAACACGCTCCACACCACACCAAAAACCCAAGACGGCGGAGCAAATTCAGGTTTTAGCAAATTAAAATACCACTCTTTTGCCTCAAAGGGGAAAAAAGCAGCCAACAATGCAGGAAAATACGATATTAAAATTGCAAAAATAAATCTAAAAATTTCCATAAAAACACCATAACATACAGCAAAACTCAAATCATTACGCGACGGTATGAGTTTTTATATATCCTCTTTTGCCTCAACAGACTCTTTGAGAACCTTATCAACAGAAGCACCTACAACCCTTTCAAACTCTGCGAGAGACTTGTTATAGCTATATAGTGCGTTATAATAATCAAGTTGCGAATTTTGATATGAAACCTCAGCATCTTTAAGCTCTATCGGATCGCCAAAACCGACTTTATACCGACCGGAAGCTAAATCATAATTTTCTTTTGCTTTTTTCACGCCATCTTTTGCAACAGGAATCGCCTTTGATGATTGTAAAAGATCATAGTAACTTTTTTGCACCTCAAAATAAACATCCTGACGGATTTTTTCTGCATCGGCTGTTTCTTTATCATAAAGAGCTCTCGCTTCATCAATTTGCTTGATGGACAAATATGCATTTGTGACGGGAAGCTGCAAAAACACTCCCATCGCCCAGCCATCATCACCATTAAATTGAGCCCCGCCTTTACCTGCCATTGCGGTACCTTGGATTTTGGGCATATAAGTTCTTTGGGCAAATTTTACACTTTCGTTAGCATATTTTATACGCTGTTCTGCCATTTTTAGTTTTGGCCTATGATCTTTGGCAATTTGATAGGCTTTTTCAAAATCAATGTCATAACCGACAAACCCAAGCTCATCTTTTAAGTTATAAGGATCTATAAAAGGCTCACCCATCGCATTATTCAACGCTGCTGTTGCTATATTCATGGCATTTTCAGACTTGATAAGATTCAAATTTGCATCCTTTAAATTCAACTGCGCTATCGTCACATCGAGTTTCGGCTTTGTACCGATGGTGTAGAAAGCTTGAGCTCTTTTTAGCTGAAGCTGATACTGCTCAACCATATCTTTGGCAACATTATATTGATGAATCGTATACAAAAGATAATAATAAGCATCTTTGACTTTAAAAACTACGGTATCAATCACATCATCAGTTTCGGCCAAAGTATAATCATAATTTGCCTTTTGGACATTAACATTTGCTCTTGTTCTTCCAAAATCATAAAACTGCTGAGAAAGAGTAACTTCTCCCAGCCTGAAATTTGACACGTTTCTATCCATAAATCGGTTCACATTATTTGTAATCGGATTGGATCTTTCGCCACCTGAACGAAATTCGACAGAAGGGAAATAAGCAGCCTTCGCCTGAGCTATTCGAGTTTTATACGCATCGGAGTTTTTCTTGGCAGATACTATTGTCGGGTTTTTTTCTAGGGCAATATTCAAACACTGTTCCAAACTCAAAAACTTATGTTCTTCAACTTTACCCTGAATCGTATCTGCAAACACAGACTGCGACAACATCAAAAACATAATTAAAACCAAAAAAATCCTCTTCATAATCTATACCTTAACCGCCTCTTTAATTTTTTCAACAAGCTCTTTTGCCAATCTTTGCCTATTGGCGAAAAAATAAGCTTTGACTTTTTCGACCACAACATAAAAAGCAGGAATCATAATAGTCCCGACAATTGCACTGAATAAAGTCCCGCCAAAAACAGTAGTTCCTATTGAACGTCTGGCCGCAGCACCTGCTCCCATTGCAATTACAAGAGGAATTACACCAAAAATGAAAGATAAACCTGTCATCATAACAGCACGAAATCTCAACTTGGCAGCAGCCATTGCAGCTCCTTCAATTGAAAGACCATATTCTTCTTTTTGTATTTTGGCAAATTCGATAATCAAAATGGCCTGCTTAGTTGCCAAACCGACCAAAAGGATAAGCCCCATCTGACAATACAAATCAAGCGAATACCCAAATACATATTGTAAGAAAAGCCCGCCCAAAACCGCAATAGGAGAGACAAGAATAACCGAAAAAGGAAGCATCCAACTCTCATACAAAGCAACCAAAAACAAATAAACGAATACAATAGCAAGACCAATAATTGCAAAAGTCTGCCCTGTGGCTTGTTTTTCTTGCATCGAAGAGCCTGACCACTCAAAGCCATATCCCTTTGGAAGAACTTTTTTGGATAGTTTTTCCATTGAAATCATAGCATCCCCTGAGCTGACTCCTTTTCTCGCCATACCGTTAATGGCTATTGATCTATATTGATTAAACCTGTTTATGGTCTTTGGCCCGACGATATTTTGGACATCAACAAGAGATTCAAGAGGTATCATCTGTCCTGATTTATTTTTGACATAAATTTCTTTTATATCTTGGGCATTTTTACGATATTGCTTGTCTGCTTGCATTTGAACCCTATAAATTCTGCCGAATTTGTTAAAGTCATTGACATACGCCATACAAAAATTTGATGAGACAGCACTATAAATCTCATTAAGATCAACACCTTGGGCTATAGCTTGAGGAACGTTTATTTTTATATAAAATTGCGGCTGATTAGCCTCAAACATAGTATAAACAACAGTAAATTTCGGATCTTGAGATGCTTCTGCTATGAGGGTTTGGCTCAATGCATACAACTCTTGTACACTGTGCCCCCCAAGATCTTTTAGTTGGTATTCAAATCCCCCGAACATCCCAAGACCCGGAATGGCTGAGGGTGAAAACGAAACTATTTTGGCATCAGGCGAAGCAGAAAACTTCTTTTTGTACTGAGCTAACAGCCCATCAAGCGAACTTTTGCCCCATCTTTTATCCCAAGGCTCAAGCTGAGAAATGACAATTGCCGTATTATCCCCGTTATATCCAACCATAGAAATAACTCTTTCAACGCCTTTGGTGCCTTTAATATCATTTTCTATGCCGGTAACGACTTCTCTTGTTCGAGAAAGCGTTGCCCCATCAGGAAGCTGAACAGTAGACAGGATAACCCCTTTGTCCTCTGTCGGAATAAATCCTGTAGGAATAAACAGCATCATAAAAAGAGTCATAAGCATCATTCCAGCCAAAACTTTCACCGTAAGTTTTGATCTGCGAACAAAATATTCTACCCATTGCAAATACTTGATTTGAATTTCATCAAACCACCTGCGAAAATCATCCAAGATACTTTTGTGAGTTTGTCTTTCTTTGGATTTGAGCATAATTGCACTTATCGCAGGAGAAAGAGTCAAAGCCACAATCATAGAAATAAAAACAGCCATCGCAATACCTGCTGCAAACTGCTTGTATAATTTGCCGGTAATCCCCGGCAAAAACATAACAGGAACAAACACCGCCAAAAGCACCAATGTGGTCGCAACAATAGCTCCGCCGACTTCTTGCATGGTCAAAATTGAAGCTTCTCTAGGAGCCATTCCTTCTTTTATGTGGCGTTGGATATTTTCGATAACAGCTATTGCATCATCAACTACGACACCCACTGCCAAAACCAAACCAAACAATGACAAAGTATTTATGGTAAAACCCATCATCGCCAGAAAAGCAAATGTCCCAATCAAAGAAACAGGTACGGCAAAAAACGGAACAAGTGTTGATCTTGTATCACCAAGAAAAACAAACGTAATAAGCACAACAAGTACCAAAGCTAAAACTATCGCACTTGAGACTTCTTCCAAGGACTTGTGAATAAATCTGGTCTCATCCCTGACGACTTTGTACTTAATGCCTGCAGGGAATGTGGTCTCAAGGCCTTGAAGCTTTTTGTCAATTTTTTTGGCCAAATCTATTGAGTTGGCATCGGACAATGGGGTGACTTTTATCAAAGCTGTAGGATTACCGTTAACGCGGCCTTCTGTGGCGTAGGATTGCCCGCCAAGTTCAACCTTGGCGACGTCTTGAAGTTTTATAGCTGAGCCATCAGGATTCGAACGAATGATTATATCTTTGAACTCATCAGCCTCACTCAATCGGCCTCTTGTAACAAGAATGAATTTCATTTTTTGGTTTTCATCAGACGGAGCTTGATTCAATTCACCTGAGGGAACCTGTACATTCTGCGCCCTTATGGCTGCTAAAACATCTGAAGGAGCTACATTCAGACTTGCCATTTTCTTTGGATCAAGCCATATCCTCATAGCATATTCTGATGCCCCAAAAACCCTGACATCACCAACGCCTTTGATTCTTGCGATTTCATCTTTTATACGAATTGAGGCAAAGTTGCTTAAATCAAGTGTATTGTAAGAATCATCAGGAGAATAAAGACTTATAAGCATAAGCCCAGGACCACCCACCATATCACGAACAGTTATCCCCATCCGTCTGACTTCCTCAGGAAGCCTGGGTTCAGCTAGGCTGAGCCTGTTTTGGACTCTGACAAGAGCCATATCTGTATCCGTTCCGACATCAAAAAACACATTAAGCGCATAATTGCTGGTAGTGCTGTCAGATGACATATATATCATATCTTTTACACCGTTTACAGCAGCTTCCAATGGTGCCGCGATGGTTGATTCAACTACATCAGAACTTGCACCGGGGTAACTGGCAGTAACAGAAATCTGAGGAGGCGTAATCATCGGATACTCTTCTAAAGGGAGCATAAAAGCACATATTGTTCCTGCGAGAATAATAACAAGCGAAATAACTATCGCAAAACGAGGTCTGTCTATAAAAAACTTACTAAACATCAATCCTCACCCTTTACTTTTACTTTGATATCAGGTCTGATGGACTGCAAATTACTTGAAACCACTCTATCTTCAGGGCTCAAACCTTTTGTAACTATCCATTTGTTTCCGATTGACTCACCGACTTCGATATGAATTATTTTGATATTTTTATCTGTATCTACCGCGTATACGTATTTGCCTTTGGAATCTTGCAGTACGAGGTTTTGGGGCAAAGTGTAGACGTTTCTCGGTTTACCAAAAGTAATCCGCGCCTCAACAAACTCTCCCGGCAAAAGCAAATTGTCTTTATTGTTAAAAGTTGCGCGAAGTTTGACTGTCCCTGTCATTTCTTCAACTTTGTTATTATAAAAATCAAGCTTACCAAACTCAGGATACAGACTTCCGTCAGGAAGTTTGATTTCGACCACTGCATCGTTGTTTGCAATGGTTTTTTGCAGCTCGATATAATCACTTGCTGCTATATCAAAAGTAACATATATAGGTTGTAAACTCATTATCGTAGCCAAGCAAGGCGTATTGAGATCAACAAGATTACCCTCTGTTATAGCCAAATTCCCTATACGTCCTGATACAGGTGCTTTAATATTCGTATAAGCAAGATTAAGTCTTGCATCAGCAAGTTGTGCTCTGGCCGCAGACAAATCAGCCCTTGCCATATCACGCCCAGCCAAGGCCTTATCATATTCAGATCTGCTGACAAAATCATTCGCTACAAGTTGTTTAATCCTGACAAGATTTTTATCAAGCTCCACCAAAGAAGCTTTGGCATTAGCAATAGAAGCATTTGCCTTTTGAACTGCAATAATATATTGAGTAGGCTCAATCAAAAACAATTGCTGACCTTTTTGAACAAAAGTCCCTTCCGAAAAATATTTCTTGAGTAATATCCCCTGCACACGAGCTTTGATATCAACAGAGTGTATCGCAACGACTCTTCCTGAGAGTTTTATCCCCTTGCTGTAAGGTTCTTGCTGAATGGTTATGTACTCAACGGTTGGAGTAGGGCGTTTCATAAAAAATCCCATAATCATACCTGAAGCAAACCTGAGAACAAAAGCCCCCAAACATACCATGCCTATTATTTTTATCCATTTTTTATTCATTTCTCATCGATCTCCGTGTTAAATTTTTTTAGCCCTTCTATAAGAAAAGAGCTCATAGTATCAGAAAGTTTGTCTATATCCTCAGAAGAAGGTGTTACTGTGTTAAAAAGCTTCAGGCGAGGAATAGAAAATGCACCAATTCCAAAAGCCTGAGACATCAAAAAGAAGATACAATAATGCAGCTGAAAGTCATCACAACTTGGGTTAATTTTGCGCAAAACATCTTTTATTACTTGAACATGCAGCTCAGTAGTTTGGGGCAAAATCTCACGCATAATAATGGGAGATGTATAAACTTCTTTGCCGAGAATATTGAAAAACCATGACCTTTCATCATCTACAAAAGATAAACTTATCCTGGCTTTGACTATTTTGCGCAGCTGTTCTTCAGGATCCTCAACAGTAGAAATCAATTCTGCCATTTTAGAAAGGCCTGTCAATTCAAAGGATTTTAGCAATGCTTCTTTAAAAAGATTTTCTTTAGAACCAAAATAATAATTAACCGAAATCTGATAACTGCCCGAATCCTTGCAAATATCGCGAATAGTCGTATTTTTAAAGCCTTTTTCGGCAAATAAACGACACGCGCTCAAAAGTATTTTTTCTTTAGAACTATAATTTTCTGACATAAAACAACTCTATAATACATCCGTACTATAGAATCGTAACATAGCATACTTAAAAATCAACAGTTTTAATTTTATTTAACAAAAAGCTACAAGTCTTGTACCCCAGGGTCTTTAACCGAATCCAAAAATTCAAATTCCAAAACAGTATAAACAGGTATATCGCATGTATTTTTGTCAGTAAATGCAGGTGCCGCAATGGGTGAAAGCAAATAAACAACGCCGCTTCCTATCGCATAAAAGGGCTCAAGCAGAACAATAAAAGTGTTTTTGGTAGGTTTGCCTCTTGTAGGATGAGATTTGTGACGATTCAGAGGAAACATAAGCAAATCATGGGCATATGCTTTGACATTTTTTAGGCCTGATTTGTAAGCAGAAGGTTTGATATATGTCTGATCTGATATTTGATGTCCGTTAAGCGACTTAATATCAATGCTTGCAGGCTGATATTTATCAGCATCATAACTGATTTCGTTGAATTTTAGCTCCACACAAGGTTTGTCATTGATTTCTTTATAACGTGCTTCACCTTTTATAATAATTGGGATTTTAGGGTTCAAAGGTGAAGGAAAAACAGCCTGAATAGGTTGATGGGTACGCAATGGAGAAACAGTAACTTCTGTTAAAAATTCCGCATGAAAACGATAATCTTCATAAAATAAAGTTCGCGCCAAGGAACAATTACAGACTAAAATTAATAACAAAGCTGATGCCAAAAACTTTTTCAAACAAAATTTCCTTTACTGCATTTTTGTGTAATATTTTAAACAAAGTCTATTTTTTTATTATAGAATAATTTTATGAGAGATTTTCGAATCGGCAAAATAATAAATTACTTTATGTAGAAAAACAATGTTTGAATCCATAAAATAATAGCTGATACGACGCAGAAGAGATAATGAGGAAAAAGGAAGTTTAAAATGAATAACATAACAAAGACCAAGATAATTGCAACGGTCGGCCCCGGAACAGCAACGGAAGAAAAAATAGAAGCCTTAATAAAAGCAGGCGCAAATACAATCAGAATAAATTCATCGCATGAAACAGAAGAAATCCATAGAGAAAGAATCGCAACAATAAGAAAAGTTTCTGAAAAGCTCGGAAAATACACAGCAATCTTACTTGACCTTCAAGGCCCAAAAATCAGAGTAGGGACTTTAGAAAATCCGATTCTTTTAGAAAAAGGCTCAGTAATAAAACTCAAACCAGAACTCATAACAGACGGAAGCTTCATCCCGGTTGATTACAAAGGTATCTTGAACGATGTCAACGATGGAGATAAAATTCTTCTTGATGATGGAAAACTTGAACTCAAAGTATTGAACAAAACTGACTCAGAAATCAACGCAGAAGTAATACACGGCGGAGAACTTAAATCAAGAAAAGGCTTAAATATCCCCGGAAGCACATCAAGTATTTCTGCAATCACAGAAAGAGATATTGAATATATCCGCTTCGCAGCAGAAAATGACGTTGATTATATTGCACTGTCTTTTGTAAGAAACAAAGAAGATATCCTTATTGCAAAACACCATATTGGCAATACAGGCAAAGATATCCCACTTATCGCAAAAGTTGAAAAACCACAGGCAATAGATAACATTGAAGAAATTGTTTGTAGTGCTGATGGCATTATGGTTGCAAGAGGCGACTTGGGTATTGAAATTTCTGCAGAAAAAGTACCTATAGAACAAAAAAGAATCATCGATCTCGCAAACAAAAAAAGCAAACCTGTAATTGTTGCAACACAAATGCTTGAA
>JAQUTS010000042.1 GCA_028694275.1 Candidatus Gastranaerophilales bacterium | reverse complement strand
GTGTGGCTTCTTCAACTTTATATGTCTTGCCCTTGAACTTGATTGGTTTTCCGACGCTTTTGGCACTTGCCAAAAACTTGATATTCGAAAATTGAAAATCACGTTCTTCTAAAATGTCTTTGATTTTTTGTCCGACAACACCTGTTGCCCCCAAAATTGCTATACTGGGCTTTTTCATTTTTTCCTCACTATAATATGTTCTCTAGTCCGTAAATAAAATTATTATTTTCAAAAATATATCTCACAGAAAGCACAACGCCTGACATAAAGCACTTGCGGTCAATTGAGTCGTGTCTGATTTTGAGTGTTTCACCGTTTGCACCAAAAATAACTTCTTGAGAAGCAACAAACCCGGGCATTCTTACACTGTGAATGCGGATATTGCTCTCAAAGTTGCCGCCTCTTGAGCCTTCAATAGTTTCTACTTCTGCGCAATTTCCGTTTGCAAAGTTGTCTTGTACACTTGCCATCAATTGAGCTGTTTTGATAGCAGTGCCTGACGGGGCATCTTTTTTCTGGTTGTGGTGAAGCTCAATGATTTCTGCATTTTTGAAATATTTTGCAGCCATTTGAGAAAACTTCATCATTAAAACAGCACCGATAGCGAAGTTTGGAGCTATCAAAACGCCTGTGTTTTCTTCTTCTGAAAGTTTTTTGATTTCAGCAAGCTGTTCATCACTCAATCCTGTTGTGCCGATTACAGGTTTTACTCCTGCATTGATTGCTGTAATTGCGTTTTCATAGACGCTTTTGGGTTGGGTAAAGTCAACTATGACATCAACTTTTGTATTTTTTAAGGCTGATTCAAGATTGTTCTCAAATTTGACCCCGTTAATCTCTTGTCCTGTTGCCGCTATATCAATAAGGGCCGCAACTTCCATACCTTCAGCTTCTGTCACCGCGAGTACTACTTCGCTTCCCATTTTTCCTAAAGCACCGCAAACTGCAACTTTTATCATTTTTGCTCCTTTTGTGCGAGGGATTTTTATACTAATACATCTGAAATCCCTTGTAAATTATCTCATAAGCAAAAATTTTTAGAAAGCAATCTTAAAAAAAATTTATGCTCGAAGTATGATTTTCCTCTTCAAAAATAGACTTTTGGGGCGTGATTATTATAATATAGCTCTATGGAAAAGATTTTTGCCAAAAAAATTGAAAAAAAAGAGGATTTTATTCGCTCCGTTGCCAAGCATATGGAGTTGACTCCTCGCATTAATTCTGTGATAGATATACGTTATGACGAAATTAAAAATTATGCTCAGATTTTAAACGAAGAGGCGAAATTTTACTTCATTACAGGGTTTTCAGGTATAGGCAAAAGCGAAATTTTGAAGCTTACGCCTGCACTTTTGGATAATTCTCTTTTCTTTTGCTTTGATTGTTTCAAGACTGCTTGTATGGATGATGTGATATTTTCTTTGTACAGGTATTTTTTGACTATCAAATCTGCCAAAATTCAGCATCTTATCAAAAGAACTTTTTCTCAGACGCGCTCCATTGATGAAAGGATTTTGGAGCTTTTAAAGGATTTTCCTGTCAAATTTGTTATCGCGTTTGATTCATTTGATAACCTCATAAACAAAAACACAGACAGGCTGCCGCATGAAATTGCAAAATTCCTTGATTTTTTAGCACAGCAAGAAAATATCAAAATCATTACAGCATCCAATGTTGCGCCTTTTGAAATTATAAAAAAACACCCCGATTCTCATACTTTGCATCTTGAGCCTTTGGCTTTTAACCATTTTATGGATATCAAAAATTCTTTAAATGTCCCAGAAGGTGATCTTACTTTGGAGGCAGTTTGTGAGGAAACATTCGGTATTCCTCGCAATATTCGGATATTTTTCAAGGCAATAAAAGATGAGAGCAAACCTTCTGATTTTTTCAAAGAAGCATCTTCGCAAAAAATTGAATTTAATGAATATGTTGCCAAACATCTTGTCAACGGGCTCAATACAGAAGATTTGAACACTCTTTATTATCTCAGTGCGATGAGACATCCTGTAACTATTGATACTATTTATTCCATTTTGCCCAATGAGTTTAAAAAAAACTTTGACCGTTTGGCCAAAACAGCTTTTGTATATCTTTTTGAGGGGCATTATTTTGTCAAAGAAATATTTTCAAAACATATTTCTCTGAAAATCGGCAAGGCTCAAAGAGAAAAAGTCCATACTGCACTGTGTGCTTTGTATGAGGCGGAGATTCCCCTAAAGCATTATGAGAGAAATATAAAACTTTCACGAACCACTCTTCGTAACGAATTCGCTTATCATTTGAAGCTTTCTGAAAAGAAAAAATCAAATCAAATAACACTTATGGCATCAACTATGAATAGTGATGTGATTATGTTTCAAGAGACCAAAGTCCTTCCCCCGAGGGAAGACAATATAGAAATCCATCACGACCCCAAAAATAAACCTGAACCGAGCAAGATTCTAAAACAGACAGAAGATATGGCTATTCAAAATATGAATACGCATCATCTTAGTTACGATGTTCCTGTGGGGATGGAGTTTTCAGAAGAGGAGAGAAAGCTCCTTTATGAAGAGGCAAAAGAATTACAGATTCAAGATGAAAAGAAAAAACCTAAAGAAAAAGAAAAGAAAAAACTCATCATTGATGAAGTACCTATTGATACGGATTTTAAGAAGTCGAAAATCATTGATAATACTGATTATTACAAGATGCTTGAGGCTGCGATTGATTTTGAGTCGCAAAGAGATTACCAAAATGCCCTTCCTTTATATATAGGTGCTCAAAAAGCCTGTCATGTCAAAGAAAAAGAGTTTTATATTCATACCAAAATTGCCAATTGCTACACTAAGCTCAAAAATAAAAACGAAGCTGTTATGGCACTAAAAGGGGCTTATACTATAGCTCATGACCTTGATGACAATTCCAAAATCGCTTTTGTGTTGTTGAGCATCGCGCAGACGCTCAAGGCTTTTGGCGAGTACAAATTGGCCGAAAAACATTATAATGACTTTTTGGATATGCAAGTGCTTAAAAGTCTGCCTCTTGCTCAAGTGATGATTGCACTTTTGGGTCTTGGCGATTTGTACATAGATATGAACCAAGAATCAAATGCCTTGACTGTATATCAAGCGGCACTTAAGCAGGCGGGATTTAACAATCCTGTTTTGAATGAGATTTATTTCAAAATAGCGCTTACTTTTGATAATATGGGTGATATCAAAAACGCCAAAGAATTTTATGAGAGAGGGGCTCAGAGAATATTTTTCAAACAATCCTATGACAAATATTATTCAGAAAGTTGTGCAAGTTTGGGCGGTATTTTTGCGGAAGAAGGCGATTATACAAAAGCATTAGCGTTGCTTGAAAAATCGTACGAAATGGATAAAAAATATGACCGATATGAGGCTATTGTTCAGTCAACATCTCGTATAGCAGATACTTATTTTGACTTAAAAGACTACAAGCAGGCTCTTAAGTTTTATTATGAAAAACTTAAAGCCGCCAAAAACCTTGGTACACCTTATGTAATGGCATCATCATATCTTGATGTAGGGGATGTTTATATCAGAATGAACAATCTGCCAAAAGCCCTAAGAGCCTTTGTTTTGTCCAAAAAATCAATCGGTGATGAGATTTCGACTGACAGTAAAGTCAAAATTGACAGACGTATAGAATTTATTAAAAACAAAATGGACAAAAAAGAATTTGAGTCGATAGTGAGGCAAAGTAAGTGAAGGATTTTTTAGCGACTAAGGCAAGGCAATTTGGCTATACTCTCTCAATCAAAGAGTTGGAACAATTTGAAGGGTTTTATAATTTTTTAGTGGAGTTTAATTCTCATACAAATCTCATCGCCAAGGCGGATGAAAAGACTATTTTGACCAAACACTTTGTTGATTCGATGGCTTTTGGTCGTGTGCCTGTTATGTCTTCACAGTTTAGACTTTTGGATGTGGGCTCAGGTGGAGGGTTCCCCGTTATTCCTCTTGCTATTTTGTATCCCAATGCAAAAGTTGTTGCTGTTGATTCTGTCGGCAAAAAGGTCAATTTTTTGAACGAAGCCGCATCGAAAATTGCTATTGATAATCATTTTGAGGCGTTGAACTCAAGGGCGGAGGATTTGCCTTTGGATTTGCGTAATAGTTTTGATTTTGTCACAGCAAGAGCTGTAGCATCTTTGAATACTCTGGTTGAATATTGTCTTCCGTTTGTCAAAGTTGGCGGGTATTTTGTTGCTTACAAAGCTAAAACTGCCCACGATGAACTAAAAGATGCCAAAAATGCCATAAAAATCCTTGGAGGTTCTGTGGCCGAAGTTATTGAGTACAAACTTGATGATGAGATAGAACATAATCTCATTGTTATTGAGAAGATTGATAAAACATCACCAAAATACCCGCGCAAAGCAGGATTGCCGAAGAAAAGTCCTCTGTGATTAAGTCTTTGTGATTCAGCTTCTTTTTGCGATGGCTCTTGCTGCCAAAACACCTGACGCTGAAGCTTGTAGCAGGCCTCTTGTTACACCTGCGCCATCACCGATTGTGAAGAGGTTTTTGACGCCTTCTGTTTCGAGTTCTTCTGTGACTTTGACTCTTGATGAGTAGAATTTGACTTCTACCCCGTATAAAAGTGTGTATCTTGATGCAACGCCCGGAGCAATTTTATCAAGGGCATAAAGCATTTCAACGATACTTGTCAAATGTCTGTATGGAAGCACCAAACTCAAATCGCCGGGAGTAGCTGATTGTAGGGTCGGTGTGAGAATACTGTTTTTGATTGATTCGTGGGTAGAGCGTCTTCCATCAAGCAAATCGCCGAGTCTTTGAACCAAAACACCACCTGCGAGCATATTTGCCAGCCTTGCAACGTGTTGGCCGTATTGGATTGGTTCTTTGAACGGTTCTGTAAATCTTTTGCTTACCAACAATGCAAAGTTTGTATTGGCGGTTTTTTTATTGGCGTAGCTGTGTCCGTTCACTGTCGCGATTCCGTTATAGTTTTCGCAAACAACTTCTCCGTTTGGATTCATACAGAATGTTCTTACTTCATCGCCAAAGCTTGGTGCGTGGTAGATAAGTTTTGATTCATAAAGTTTGTCTGTGATGCTTTCCATAATCGGGGCAGGCAATTCGACTCTGACTCCTACATCGACTGCATTGTTGACGAGTTCTACATTTGTGTGAGCCAACTCTTTTGATAACCAGTCCGCTCCTTCACGGCCGGGGGCTATGATTACATATTCTGCGTGATATGTATTGCCTTTATCGGTTACAAATCCTTTGATTTCATCATTTTCGATGATTAGATTTTTTGCTACTTCATTATTTAGGATTTCGACTTTTTCCATCAAAAAATCCTGCATTGATTTTAATACATCCAAGCTGCGCTCTGTTCCAAGGTGGCGAACAGGTGAATGGACGAGTTTTAATTCTGCTAAAGTTGCTTGACGTGCGATTTTGGCAAATTCTTCCGTATCCGTCCCGTGAACTTCTTCTGTGGCACCGAATTTTAGATAAATATCATCTGTATACTTAATAAGAGATTCAACATCTTGTCTTGGCATATAATCCAGAAGATTTCCGCCGACATCAGGTGTCAGGGTAAGTTTTCCGTCAGAAAAAGCTCCTGCGCCTCCCCAACCGCAAAGAAGCCCGCATTTTTTGCAAGGAGGGCAAGCTTTTGCACCGTTTCTTATCATACATTGGCGTTTTTCGATTTTGCTGCCTTTTTCAACAATCAAAACTTTCCATTCGGGTTTAAGTTTCATTATTTCTAAAGCTGAAAAAATCCCCGCAGGCCCAGCACCGATAATCGCAACGTTATACAAATCTATCTCTCCTAAAAAATGTCACACTATTATCTTACATAAAAAATGCTTTCTTTGAAAATTTTGAAGAATTATTTTACAAAGAGGCAGAATTTATATTAAATTCTTTTGAATTTGGCGATGAAGAATCCTTCCATCTCAAACTCATAAGGAATGATTTGCAGCGTACCTTCTGTTTCGTATGGGATATCAAACGGGTCTAATACAAAGTCCTTGTTGTTTTGGAGAAATTTGTGCACAACGAGAATATTTTCTTCGAGTTCTATGCTGCATGTGCTGTATACGAGAGTTCCGTTAGGTTTGAGATATTTGGATACATTGTCTAATATTTCGTACTGGAGACGGGAGAGTTCTTCTATGTCTTCGATTGTTTTTTTCCATTTTGCATCAGGTTTTTTACTGAAAATACCTGTATTGGAGCAAGGTGCGTCGACCAGAATTTTGTCAAAATTTTCATTAAAGGAGATTTTTGTAGCATCTTTGGCCACGTATGAGGTGTTTTCGATCCCCAATCGAACAAGATTTTCTTCCAGTCGTTCGAGTCGTTTTTTGTTTGAGTCAAGAGCAAGAATGCGCCCTGTGTTGTTCATCATTGCAGCCGTATGGGCTGTTTTTCCGCCGGGTGCAGCGCAAACATCAAGAACCACATCATCATCTTCCGCTCCCAAAATATTTGATACCAAAGACGATGCAACCCCTTGTACCATCCAGTAGCCTTCTTCGTAGCCGATGAGATTTTCAACAGAGCCTTTATGCTCGATTTTGATACATTCGGGTACGATGATATTTTGCTCAAAGGCAATTCCTTCTTTTACCAAAATTGCCAAAAAATCATTTACTTTTATTTTTATAGTGTTAACTCTTATCCAAAGACCATAAGGTGAGTTGTTGAATCTTAAAATGTTTTCTATTTCGTCTTTTCCGTAATGCAGAACCCATCGTTTTATCATCCATTTGGGGTGAGAGTATTTTGTAGCCAAATAATCAAGGAAGTTTGCAGGAAGTTTTATTTCATCTTTTTGACGAAGAAAATTACGAAAAACAGCATTAACCAATGAAACTGATTTGGGATTGTCTTCTTTTGCAAGTTCTACATAACTGTTTACAACTGCATATTCGGGTGTGTCGGTGAATTCAAGCTCAAAAAGTCCAAGACGAAGAATGTTTCTGATTTCGTTTTGCAAAAATTTCGGTTTTCTTTGAGAGATTTTTTCGATGAAGTAATCAAGATAAGTTATGTTTCTGATAACGCCGTTTACAAGATGCCCAAAATCAGCCTTGTATGTGGCTTTACTTCCGTATAAATCGAAAACTTTTTCAAACTCTTTGTTGTATGAAATTTCTATAAGCGCTTTTAGGGCTGCTTCTCTTGCGTCCATTTTGTCCTTTTGGATTGTCTGTTAACCCTGATCTTTTTTTTGATGTTTTTATAGTTATAACATTATAGTAGATAATATCAAAATATTAAAACAAAATATTAAATCTGATGTCAAAAACTTTGCAAACTATAAGAGACTCAGGTATTATTATGGTTGGCTTACTTATAAGGATTGGATGAATGAAAGAATCAAAAATGATTATAACCGTATCAGGTGAGGATAAAGTCGGTATCGTAGCCAAGTTTGCGAATGTTTTGGCGGATTATTCCGTCAATATTGAAGATATAAAACAAACAATCATGCAAGATCATTTTGTAATGTTTGTTATGGGAGATTTGTCCAAATCCGAGTATACTTTTCAGGAAGTAAAAGATCAGCTTTTAAAAGCAGGCGAAGAACTTAAAATGGAAGTTTGGGTCCAAAGAAAAGCTATTTTTGATAAAATGCACACGATTTAAAAGGGGAATAAGTTGAATTCAGGCTTCAATCAGGTTTTAGAAACTATTGAGATGATAAAGGTACATCATCTTGATATAAGAACGGTCACTTTGGCATTGAGTCTTCGTGATTGCGTGTCAGAAGATGTCAAAGTTACAGGCGACAAAATCTATAACAAAATTATCAAATATGCCAAAAATCTCAAGGCTTATGCCGATGAAATTTCTGCTGAGTATTCGATTCCGATTATCAATAAAAGAATTGCCGTGACCCCTATTTCTTCGATAGGAGAAGGTTGCAGGGAGTTTGATTATGTTCACCTTGCCAAAATACTCGATAGAGCTGCGCATGAAGTTGATGTGGATTTTATCGGTGGATATGGTGCACTTGTTGAAAAAGGCTGTACCAGAGGCGACAGTGCTCTTATTGAAAGTATCCCAGAAGCTCTGAGTGTTACTCAAAGAGTGTGTTCATCTGTTAATTTGGCTTCATCAAAAGCAGGGATTAATATGGATGCTGTGCTTAAAATGGGCGGAATCATTAAACAAGCGGCGCATCTTAGTGCGGATAAAGACGGTCTTGGGGCTGCCAAGCTGGTCGTTTTTTGTAATGTGCCAGGGGATAATCCTTTTATGGCAGGTGCTTTTTGCGGATATGGAGAGCCTGAGTGTGCGCTCAATATCGGTGTAAGTGGTCCTGGGGTGGTGAGAGCTGCTCTTGAATCTATGCCTAAGGATGCTGATTTTGGCCAATTGGCTGAAAAAATCAAAAGAATTGCTTTCAAAATTACTTCATCAGGGGAGCTTATTGGTAGAGAATTGGCGCAAAGAATGGAAATTCCGTTTGGAGTTATTGATCTTTCTTTGGCACCTACACCGGCGCCGGGGGATAGTGTAGCAGGAATTTTTGAGGCTATGGGGCTTGAAATGGCAGGTGCTCATGGTACTACAGCTGCTTTGGCAATGTTGAATGATGCGGTCAAAAAAGGCGGCATTATGGCAAGCTCTTATGTGGGCGGTTTATCAGGGGCTTTTATTCCTGTGTCAGAAGATGCTGATATGATAAAAGCTGCAGCCTGCGGGTGTTTGACTTTTGACAAACTTGAAGCAATGACATCAGTTTGCTCTGTAGGACTTGATATGATAGCTATACCTGGTGATACTTCTGTTGAGACTATTGCGGCTATGATAGCAGATGAGATGGCAATAGGTATGATTAACAAAAAAACAACTGCGGTCAGAATTATCCCCGTTCCGGGTAAAACTATCGGTGAGCGAGCTGTATTTGGTGGGCTTTTGGGTGAGGCACCAATTATGAAAATTAATCAATACAATTCAAGCGCATTTGTATCAAGAGGCGGCAGAATTCCCGCTCCGATACATAGCTTGAATAATTGATTTTTGGCTGTTTTTCCTGTTTATTAGTAATATTAACTTTTGTAACATTGAAGCCTAAAACACTAAAGTTGAAGTGTCGTTAAGTCGATAAAATAAACGTGTAGGTTAACTAATGAAAAAGTGGTTGGTATGTCTAACTTTTATTATTTGTTTAATTACGGATTAAAATCTGAATCTTCAGAAGCATTACAAAACGGTAGCTCTTCTGTTCAAGGCTCAGAGTCACAAGACGTACTTTTCGCTTTGGGAAAAGATGGGGTTAATTCTGAGGGCTTTTCTAATTCTTCAATGGTTTTGGATTATGATTCAGTATTGAGCTCTGTTGCATCAGGTGATGTTAACTCTTATTATCAAAGTTATGTAGATAAATTAATCGCTGATTTGACTGTTTTAAAATCTGCTACAGTAAGCGATGCTCAAGTTGTTTCTATACAAACAGAACTTGAAGCTAAACAACAAGCCTTAAAATCTCTTGATGACAGTGTTTTTGGTGCTGTCGGTGAAGAAAAAACAGTAGTTACTTCTTCTGTATCTGAATATACCTACAATGCTTCTGAGCTTGATAGTCAGGGTAAAGCTGATCTTGTCGGTATGATAAATTCTTTGGGCGTTGTATCTCCAAAAGTAGTTGATGCAATTATTGAAAGTATCGGAGAAGTAAAAGTAAGCACTACAAAGGCTTCTGATGAAGATGGAGTTGATGCTCAAATACTTGCTTCTATTAAAAGCCAGATAGAGGAAAGAATTTTTAGTTTCTATCAAACAGCTGAGACAAATGGCGGCTACAAAATGAATTCAGGTGAGTTTATTTCTGCTGATGAAATTTTGCCGCAAGCCTTTACTCAATACGGAGTTTCAGAAGATGTTTCATACTTGAACGGAACTCAACAAGAAATTTTGAATAATGTCGTATCTCATTCTTATAATTTGGAGACAAATTTTTCTGCCTTGAGAAACGTCATAGAAGAAATGACCCAAGATTGGCAAGATGTCGGACAAGATGTTGCTAATATTGATTTTTCTTCTTATCTCACCATCGCCAAAGCGACTCTTAATGAAATCAAACAAGAAGGCGTAGACAGTGCAGCATACGATAAACTTGAGGCTACGTTGAAAGATTTTGAAGAAAAAACAAAATCATCTGATACAACTCGTGAAACTTTTGCCATAATGATGGGAGATTTGTCATATCAGTCATATACCTTGGATATGGATACAATCACATATACGGATATGCTTAATTTCTCAAAAAAATCAGGTAAGTTGTATACAACAAGAGATCAAGTTGCAGAGCTAATGCCTGATTTTGTCACAATGAAAGATGGTTCAAAAGCTATAGTTGATGATGAAGTTGTAGATTTTACTTATGCTCAGCTTCTCACTATTAATTGCAAGTCTAAAGAAGAAGTTGAAACTCTTATCAATAATGACCCATCTATCATAAATAAGACCAATTTGGTAGATAAGCTTTGGAATGACTTACTTGCAACTATGATTAATGAAAAGAAATTTGAATATGTTCAATCTGTTGCTAATGCATTGGTTTCTGATGAAGAGGCAGGCGGTATTTCAAGTTCTTCTATAAAAAAAGAAGTCAAAGAAGTAACAAAAGAAATCCCTGAAGTCACAACCAAATCTGTTGATAAAGCTTATTTGGCATCCAAACAGGCTAGTTTTCAAGTGGTAGATATCAATTATATTCGTGATTCTGTTAAAAACGCCTATTTAAGTAGCCATGGGCCTAATTGCTCTTGTTGGGTTCATTCACCGGTCACTCGTACAAAAGTATTTGAAATGGCTGATGCTGTACAAAATTCCATTTTGCAATATCAAAAAGATGACGGAAATTTTCTTATAGATACTCCTATGAGTGTTTCGGTAGAATCATTCATTAAAGATGCCATTTCTGCAGGCGGAATGCAAAGTGCTTGCGGCACAAGCAAAGAAGGAATAATAGATGACTATCTTTTCAATCCTGATAAGTATGATTTTGGTTCGCAGCTCCAAAATGTTGAGTACAAAGGGGCTCTTGAACTTCGTCAAATGAAAAATTCTGAAGATGAAAATTCTCTTGCTTATCAAATGAAAGACTTCTTGCTGGCAAATGTGAACAAAACCAATAACAATTTGTTTTCAGATGATGTTGCTCAGTATTTGACAGAAGTTTCTATTGCGATTCTTGAAAACTATAATATTGATGAATCAGCCAAGGGAATGAGCCAAGAAGAATATTTTACATCAAGACTCAATGCTTACTTGAATCCCGATGATAA
>JAQUTS010000041.1 GCA_028694275.1 Candidatus Gastranaerophilales bacterium | reverse complement strand
CTGAACAAGATAATCAAGAAGCCGAAAAAGAAGCAATAGGCAAAACCACAACTTCTGCAGTGGATGCTTTGCTTGATGCAAATTCAAAAGATACCCAAGGCGTACTAATCATAAAAGACAACCCTCAAAAAGAAAGAGCTCAAGCGATTAAACGTCTTCAAAATATGGAAAGAGAAATCGAAGAAAATAAAGTAAAAAGCGTTATTCCCGCTCATTAATTTATTTTGGCCCTTGCTATCGTTAACATATCTTAACAAGCCGAATTCTCCTTCATGCCTTGCCGCGCCTCAATCATGCTCTAGGCATGGGTTTTAGAGTTTTATCAATTTGGCAATTATCCTCGTTATATTGTTTTTATATATATAAGATAAAAAGAGGATGATTTTGAACAATGGTTTACAATTCCAACGACTACTGTAATGCCGCGCAATATTCAGGAGCAAGCTCCGATTATATGCATATGGCACCCATTTACAACGTTCTGGGTGGCGGAAATAACGTCTACGGCGGTATCTTCGCAGGCAATGGATACGGTAGTTACGGATACACAGGCGGTTATGGGTACAATACCGCTGATAAAATAGCACTTGGAATAGGTGCAGTAGGAAACATTTTTGCAGCAATCGGTATGGGCAAAGTGGCAAAAGAGCAAGCTTTGCAACAACAAGCAGTGCAAGCAATGCAATATCAATCATACCAAGATCAATCGGCTCAATTATATCAACAGCAGCAAACACAACTCTCTCAGCAGAACCTTATGGACATGCTGCAAATGATGATGATGATGAAATCATTCAAACAAACAACTTCAACATAAAACACACAAAAGCATAAAAAGAGGAAATAGATGACACCACCTAACATGTATACTCAAGGAGCATATTATTCGGGAAATAATTTCCCGGCAAACCTGTATGGTTCCCCAAAAGGAACTTTTGATATGGCTGATAATTTGCTGGGACAAATGAAAACCGCTACACCAAGCGGGTTGCCTATGAGTTATACGGGTGCTAATAACGGATTTTATAATTACGGCGGCGGATATGGCTATCCAAGCTTTGGATTTTTCGGCAATGCAATGGGAGGTCTGTACGCAGGCAGCCTTATGTTTGGAAGATTCTTCGGCGGGATGGAAGCAGCCAAAGTAAGAAACCAAACAAATTTCCAAGGTCAAATGATGCAAATAGCAGGATTACAGCAACAAGATGACTATACCGCTCAGATTCAATCTCAACAAAACCTGATGTCCACATTGCAAACTATTTTGATGATGAGAGCAACAGGCATGTTTGATGCGACTAAGCCCAAATCTTCTTAGGCTTCGCCGATAATTTCAACATTAAACTCCGATGACAATTCCTGATTAGCAATAACGCTCAAATTAGGAATAAACTGTTCGACTATATGAAAAACTATCTGCCTTATTTCCAAAGGTACAATAACGGCGGTGTTTTCGATGTCAACGTGTGATGTTTTCAGAATATTTTCTATGTTTCTAAAAGTCTTCTTAAGAAATCCGCCCTTAATTGTAACGGTAGATTCCTCTGAGTCCAAAGCTTTTTGAATTTTGGCAACAGTCGCAGCATCGAGTGTGATTCCGTAGATATTTCTGTTTTCATCCGCAATCGATGCACAAATTTGACGCGATAAAGACATTCTTATTTTGCCGAAAAGGTCATCTTTAACAGCATCATCAGAAAAATCATTTATTTTTTCAAAGATAAAAATAACATCTTTTACAGGCACATTTTCTCTTATCAAAGTTGCCAAAATGTAGCGCAATTCACCTACTGACAAAAAATCAGGCATGATATTTTCAACAAGGTAGATGTTTTTTTCAGCAGCTATCTCGATGAATTTATTCACATCGTTATAATCAAAAATATCATCGACATAGCGTCTGGCTACATATTTCATGTTTTGGGCAATTACCTCATGAGGCAAAAGTCCTTTCGCCCAGTACTTTTCGGTTTTATCCAAAGGTATCCACCAAACTTTTTCCCCACTTATAATATCCTCATCTTCTATCACATAAGATGGTTTTTTAGACAAATCCAAATCTTTTTTGTAAAACATTTTATATTCAGGATAAATTTGCCCCTCCAAAGTCGTAATATCGCGGACATTTATCTTGTATTGGCCAGCCTCAAGCGTGTCATCCGTTTTAAACTGAATAGCAGGGATTACATAGCCAAGCTTATCTGATAATTCTTGTCTGACTTTAACGCTTTGGGATATCAATTCTGCATTGTTATCAGGATTTACAAGCTCAATAATTTCCTCACTCAAAAGAATTGTAAGTTTTTTAATATCGAGTTTTTCATAAAATTTATCAGGCGAAATAACGTCAACCAAAAGACCTTTAAGAGTCTCTAACTCTCCTAGGGCTCTGTTAATTTCTTCATTCAAAGCTGCTCTGTCACTATCATCAATCACGGTAGAATCAAGACACGCTTTGATTTCAGCGATACGTTCGCGTTTTTGTTTTATTTTGGATTGGATTTCACGACATTCAAGGTATGGGTCTTTTTGGAAGATTTTTTCCATTTTGGAGCGAAAATCCCCGACATCTATATGACAAACTTCATCATCTTCTGATTTTTCATCATCAGCTTCGCGCATAAAGATGCAATTGTATACATATTGCCCGTTTTTGGCTTCCGCTTCTGACATTGTATAAAGATCCCAGCCTTCTTCGGACATAGAATTAAGAAGGCCCTCAAGAGCCTCAGCATCACTTGTCGGGCAGGTTTTGACCGAGTATTCCTGTCTTGCATCCTTGAACATTAAAAGACTCCCATAAAAATATCTGTAATATTTAGTATACCCTTAAACACTTTGCGTTAAAAGCTTTTTACATTCATAAACTTTAAACCAATCATAATTCAGCAAAAAATTGTGCCAAAGCTTTTGACCCCGGCACAATTTTTATATTTTTAAAATGTCTTATACGGCTGCTTTTGCAGTTTCTACAATTTTTGAGAAAGCTACAGTATCGCGAACAGCGATGTCTGCCAACATTTTTCTGTTAACAACAATGTTCGCTTTTTTCAAAGCATTTGTAAGTTTTGAATAGCTCAATCCGTTCAATCTTGCTGCTGCATTGATTCTCACAATCCATAGACGACGCATGTTTCTTTTGATGTGACGTCTGTCTCTGTATTGGTAGCACAAAGCTTTCATAACAGCTTGGTTAGCTACTTTGAACAGTCTGCTTCTGGCTCCTTTGAAACCTTTAGCTAGTTTTAAGATTTTTTTATGTCTTTTGCGAAGTACATTTCCGCGTTTTACTCGTGCCATTGTTTTTTCGCTCCTTTATCTGGAATATTTTAAATATGGTAATTCTTTTTTGATTTTAGGCAAGTTGCCTTCAAAAACTTCTGTCATTTTTGACATTCCGTTTTTAACTTTTCTTGATTTATGCTCAAGCAAATGGCTTTTTCCTGATTTTCTTCTTAGGATTTTACCGGTTGCTGTAACTTTATATCTTTTTGCACCCGAACGGTGTGTTTTCATCTTAGGCATGTTCAATTATCTCCTTTTGAGTGTTTATGGGGCTAATATCATTAAGACGTTGTTGCCTTCACGAGAGGGCTTTTTCTCAACTGCCATGGGGAAATCTTCCAAGTCAGTCAAAATTCTTTCCATCAGCCCCATAGCCAAATGGGCATGCTGAACCTCTCGACCTCTTAACATTATCACGACCTTAACTTTATTTCCAGCTTCTATGAACTTTTTTATACTCTTAATACGTACATTGTAATCATGTAGATCAATTTTGTATCTTAGTTTCAGTTCTTTAAGTGAAACTACATGCTGCTTTTTCTTGGCCTCTTTAGCCTTTTTTTCGGACTGGAATTTATATTTTCCATAATCCAAAATCTTGGCGACCGGAGGGTCCTGATTAGGACTTATAACAACAAGATCCAAATCTTTTTCCTTGGCCATTGAAAGTGCTGTAGATGTAGAAATAGTCCCTAGATTGTTGCCTTCATCGTCAATGAGCAGTAACTCTTTTGAGCGGATTTTTTCATTCATCGGCAACTGTTCTGAAAGTCGTTCGCTAATGGTTCTTTCTCCTAAATACATACGTCGTATCCTATTATCACACAAATTTGCTTTTTTTCAAATACAAAACCAAATATGAGTATAATTTCACATCCGGTTGGATTTTTGATATAATCCGATTATGAAAATTCAAGACTACATAGAACACACTATACTAAAACCTGATGCAACATATGATGAAATTTTTACCGTTTTGGCAGAAGCTGCAAAACACAATTTCAGAGGTGTTTGCATCAATCCATACCATGTGGCTTTAGCATCAGGATACCTGAAAAATACCGATGTAAAAGTAGTAACGGTTGTCGGATTTCCCCTCGGAGCTAATGAAACATCTGTAAAGGTTTTTGAAACTCAACAAGCCATCAAAGCAGGTGCTGATGAAATAGATATGGTAATCAATATCACTGCTCTCAAAAGCGAAAAATGCGATCTTGCCTTAAACGACATAAAAGAAGTTGTAAAAGCAAGCGGCGATAAACCTGTAAAAGTTATCTTCGAGACTGATCTTTTGACAAAAGAAGAAATCGAAAAAGCATGCCAAATGTGCATCACAGCAGGCGCAAAATTTGTCAAAACATCTACAGGATTTGTCAAAAACGGAGTCGGAGCAAAAGTCGAAGATGTTGCCCTAATGCACAGCATCGTAAAAGATCACGGCATTGAAGTAAAAGCTTCGGGTGGAATCCGCTCATACGAAGATGCAAAAAAATTAATAGATGCAGGAGCAACCCGTATAGGAACAAGCTCGGGTGTTAAAATTCTTCAAGAATCAGAGGCAAAATAATGGTACATTTATACCCGGGAGCTATTCATATTCATACCGTACATTCTGATGGGACAGGTACGGTTGAAGAAGTAGCAAAAGCGGCAAAAGAAGCAGGACTTGCCTGGATTGTAATCACGGATCATAACAATATGGATGCCCAAGAAGGTGATTATAACGGAGTTACAGTCATTGTCGGCGAAGAAATTTCTCCTGATGACTCCAATCATTACATTGCGCTTGATATAAAAGAAAATATTTCTCCCGATATGAGCCCAAAAGAATTTATTCAAGAAGTAAAAAACCAAGGCGGTTTTGGATTTATAGCTCATCCTGATGAATCTGTCGATCGAAAAAACTCCTACCCTCCTTTGCGTTGGACGGATTGGGGAATGAAGGGTTTTGGCGGAATCGAAATTTGGAACTATATGTCAGATTGGGTGGATTATTACAATGCGGATATTCCGCAAGAAGCCATAAAAGCACTGCTTTTCAGAAACAATATCCTCACAGGCCCAACGACTCAAACAATGAAATGGTGGGACAGACTCAATACTGAAACTCCCGAAATTATACCCGCTATCGGCGGTGTTGATGTGCATGCGATGGAATTTCAAAAGGGCCCTTTCAAAGTGCATATCTTCCCATACAAAAGTACTTTTGATACGGTGACGAATTTTTTACATTTTGATAATCCGCTGCCCGTTGATTTTGAAGGAAGAAAAAAAGCAATCTTAAATGCCCTAAAAAAAGGCCACAACCTAATTGCGAATAGAGTTTGGACAAAAAAAAGCAAATACCCTATTTTTTATGCGCAAAACGGATACCAAAAAGCCTTTTCAGGCGGTGCTTTACAACTTGATGATTATACCAAACTTATGGTGAAGCTTCCTCAAAAAGCCGAAATAAAACTCATTTACGAAGGTCAACTTGTCTGGCACACAGAAACAGATAACCTTGAATTTGACAAACTTGATCACGGCAAATATCGTATTGAAGCTTATTTTCAAGGTAAGCCATGGATATTTTCAAATCCTATTTTGTTGCAGTAAATTAAAAACCAGCTTTGCAGAAGTATTTTTGTTGGCTGTATAATTTAAATATGAATGCTAATAATCAAATAGTCAAAAAAACAAAAACTTTTATAAATAATCTTGCACATAGTGAAATTATCTTACAAGCAATTCTTGTCGGTCTCATTTCAGGATTGATGGTGGTTCTTTTTAAAGTCTGCATTGGAGAAGTTTTTGATTTTATTCAATTACATATTAGCCCTTTGCCACTATATAAAAAAATTCTCATTTTCCCGATGATAACAACCATCGGCGGTTTAATATCAGGTCTTCTTGTTTTTAAAATAGCCCCTGAAACACAAGGCAGCGGCATCCCTTATGTCAAAATGACCCTTGCCAGAATAGGTAAAGGTACGAGAATAAGAAGTATTTTAGTCAAATTTTTTGCAGGCGTAGCAGGAATAGGGACAGGATTATCTTTAGGCAGAGAAGGTCCAAGTGTTCAACTTGGGGCAGGAGCGGGAGCTCTCGTTTCTAAATTTTTTAAAATCAAAGGAACAAATCAGGACAAACTTATAGCTGCCGGATCAGGAGCCGCAATAGGAGCCACTTTTAATGCTCCAATAGCCGGAACTATTTTTGTTTTAGAAGAATTGATCCAAAAATTCATACCTTCTGTTTTATTTCCTGTATTAATCGCAACAGTCAGTGCTTCAGCTCTTACAAGATATTTTATCGGCAACTATCCTTCATTTGAAATACCGAAAATCATAACGCCTATCACTGCTCAAAACCTCCCTATCTTTATAATCCTTGGCATTATGGCAGGGCTATTAGGAGTATTATTTGCCAAAGTCGTTTTTTGGAATAATAAATTTTTCAAAAAAATCAACAAAAAAACACCATGGTTAAATCCTGCTATTGCAGGTTTTATGGTTGGGATAATAGGAATTTTCATTCCTTTTATTTTAGGTTCTGGAAACCTGAGTGTTGATCTACTTTTACAACATAAGTTTTCTATTATAGCAATTGCTGTTATATTTATTACAAAATTTTTGATAACCCCATTTTGTTTTGGATCAGGTGCTGCCGGCGGTATATTTTTGCCAATTCTTATGCTGGGATCATTTCTGGGGTATTTAGTCGGGTTTATAAGCAATAATACAGGTGTTTTTATAGATCCCACATTAATAGCTCTTGTTGGAATGGGTGCCTTTTTATCTGCAGTAGCAAGGACTCCCATTACTGCCGTTGTGATGGTATTTGAGATGACAGGTGATTACAATCATATTCTACCGATTATGCTAAGTGCCGCTATTGCAGATTTGATAGCTGAAAAACTAAATCATGCTCCTATTTATGACGCGTTAATATTTCAAAATAACAAAACAAACCTCAGCAATATTAAAGTAAAAGAAGCTATGACAAAAAATATTACTGCACTAAAAAAAGATGATACCATCCAAAAAGCTATAGACCTTATCAACAATACGCATTACCATATATTGCCTATTCTTTCTAAAAATAAATTCCTTTTGGGAAATATAACAAAAATGGACCTCGAAGATTTTTTAATCCAAGGAAAACCCTCAAAAACAAAAATAGAAACAATAATGAACCCCAATCCACCGATAATAACAGAGAAAAAGGATTTGTACGAAGCCTTATATAAACTTCATTGTCAAAATGTCGAAGCACTAATTGTTATAGATGAAAAAAACCAAATCAAAGGAATTTTGACAAGACAAAATATAAATTTGGCTTTAAAAACTAATACAAAAGCTATTCTTCTATAGTCATATCGTCATCGTCATCAGAAAGAATAATCTTGTTGACCGCAACAATCGTATCATCATCCATCATATTTTGGATTCTGACACCTGTTGCAGGACGACCCTGACGAGGAATATGACCGGCTTTTTGACGAGTAACAACACCATTTGCGGATGCTATCATGATTTCATCATTTTCATCAACAATTGTAAGAGTTGTCAATCTGCTTGTAAGTTTTTTAAACTTAGTCGCAATCAATCCCAAACCGCCGCGATTTTGAGGACGAAATTCTGACATCGGAGTACGTTTACCAAACCCATCAGATGTAACAACCAAAAGATCGGCATCCCTGTCTTTTGGAACAATATCGCATCCGACAAGAGTGTCTTCTTTGCGAAGCTTCATAGATATTACACCGCGAGCACTACGACCCAAAGGACGAAGATCAGAAATCGCAAAACGAATAGCCATACCGTTGCTTGTACCGATAATAATTTCATCGGTCGATTTGGCTTCTTTTACCCATTCCAAAACATCATCATCATCAAGACCGATAGCTATAATACCGCTTTTTCTGATGTTTTCAAAATTATTCAACTCAATACGCTTGATATAGCCTTTGCGAGTCAACATAAGCAAGTTGCCATCCGCATCAAACTTGGATACAGGCACAACAGCTGTTATTTTTTCGCTCTGATCAATAGGCAGCAAGTTGACAATAGGAAGACCTTTCGCCTGACGACCGCCTTCAGGGAAGTCATAGACATTTAGGCTATAAGCCGTTCCTTTTGATGAGAAGAACAATACTTTGTCATGCATCATCGTTGTAAAGAAATGCGCAACATCATCATCAGCCTTGGTTTTGATACCGCCTTTGCCGCGGGTTGCACGGTTTTGACGTTCAAAAGTATCAAGCGAAATACGTTTGATATAGCCTTGTGATGTAATAAATACCGCCATAGGAACATTCGGCGTCAAATCTTTTATATCAAGTTCATCTTGATGAGGAACGATTTGAGTTTTTCTTTCATCACCGAATTTTTCTTTATCTTCTTCAAGTTCATTTTTAATAATCGTAAGAACTTTATTTCTATCCGCCAAAATAGATTCATATTCTGCAATTTTCTTTTGAAGTTCTTGATATTCTGCCTGAATTTTTTCTTGTTCAAGCCCTGTAAGTCTTCTTAATTGCATTTCCAAAATAGCATTTGCCTGGTCCAAATCAAGACCAAACTTGGAAATCAGTCCATTACGAGCTTCTTCAGTAGTTTTTGATTTTTTGATAAGTTCAATAACTTCATCCAAAGATCCCAAAGCAACAATTAAGCCTTTTAATATGTGGGCTCTTGCGCGTGCTTTTTTCAAATCAAAACGTGTTCTGCGCGTGACGATTTCGACTCTATGCTCAATAAACTCATTCAAAACTTGTTTCAAATTGAGCAAACGAGGCTGAATACCAACGAGTGCAATCATATTTACACCAAATGTTGTCTGAAGCTGAGTATGTTTGTATAGATTATTTTTAACAACTTCAGGCTTAGCATCGCGCTTAAGCTCAATAACAATGCGCATACCGTCGCGGTCTGATTCATCTCTAAGATCTGATATACCTTCAATTCTTTTATCACGGACAAGTTCTGCTATTTTTTCAATAAGAGCAGATTTGTTAACCTGATATGGAATTTCTGTGATGACAATCGCCATTCTTGATTGACGGCCACCGCCACCTGCTATTTCCTCAAAACCTGAGACAGCGCGCATAACAATACTTCCGCGGCCTGTCTCATAAGCCTGCCTTATTCCTTCCATGCCCATAATTGTTGCAGAAGTAGGGAAATCAGGCCCTTTGATATATTCCATAAGATCTTTTATTTCAAGATCAGGATTGTTAATAAGAGCGATTGTCCCGTCAATAACTTCTGTTGAGTTATGAGGAGGAATATTTGTTGCCATACCGACAGCAATTCCGCTTACGCCGTTCAAAAGAAGCATAGGTAATCTTACTGGCAATACAATAGGCTCTTCCAATGAACCGTCAAAGTTTGGAGAAAAATCAACAGTTTCTGAATCAATATCAGCCAACATTGCAGTCGTAATAGGAGCCATACGAGCTTCCGTGTAACGCATTGCAGCTGCGGAATCTCCATCCACACTACCAAAATTACCATGCCCGTCTATTGTTTGATAACGGGTAGAAAAATCCTGTGCCATACGAACCAAAGAATCATATACGGCAGTATCACCATGAGGGTGATATTTACCGAGAACTTCCCCGACAATACGTGCAGATTTTTTATAAGGTTTATCAGGGGCCATTCCAAGCTCGTTCATCGCGAAGAGAATTCTTCTGTGAACAGGCTTCAAGCCATCACGAACATCCGGCAATGCACGCCCTACAATTACAGACATAGCATAATCTATATAAGAACGTTTCATTTCATCGCGGATATTAATCGAAACTACATTTCCATCCCCAAATATACTCTTTTGGCTCATTTATACCTCTTTATTAAAATCAAATCTCGTATAATTCAATTCTAACACAAGCAAAAAACTATGCCAAAAACCTTAACATTTGTATGCGTTGAAGGTTAATATTTGGAATAAGGATCTTTGTTTTGTTCAAAACCCGAACGAGCAAGCTCAGTTTCAAGTTTGTCATAACAAATTTTGCAATAAAGTCTGCCTTCATTCAAAATTCTGTATTTGACACCGCAAGCTTTACAGGTCATCTCAAGTTTGTCCATAATCTGAACAAGCTTTCTGTCCAAAAGAAATTTTTCAAGTTTTTTCATAGGTTCATTAAACTCTTTGCCAATCTCTTCAAGAGTTACAACCTCTTTATTAAAACAATAATCATTTATATTTCTGATAAGTTCTTGTTCTTTTTTTACACAGTCAGGACAAATGTCAAAACTGGATTTTAAAAAGACTTTTCCACAAATTTTACAATTAGCAGGTTTCATTTACCGGTTTTCAACCTCATTTTTTTAAATATATTTCAGAACGATGATTTTACGTTATTATATTTTATATAATTATTTTAATAATAGCATAGCAAAAAAAAATGAACAAATCCAAAAAAATTATTTCAACAAACAAAAAAGCATTTCATGACTTCAACATTCTCGAGCGTTATACTGCGGGCATGGTGCTCTTTGGCACGGAGATAAAATCCATCAGATCCGGACGTATAAATCTAAAAGACAGCTATGCTCAAGTGGATAATGGCGAAATTTGGGTTCATAAAATGCACATATCACCATATGAGCAAGGGAATCGTTACAACCGTGACCCTGAGAGAGTCCGCAAATTACTTTTGACAAAGCAAGAAATAAGAAAACTCATCGGCACAACCAAAGAATCAGGTATAACAATTGTTCCTTTAGAGTTATACCTCGAAAACGGTTGGGCTAAACTTGAAATAGGAGTTGCCAAAGCAAAAAAACTCCATGACAAAAGAGAAACTCTTATTAAAAAAACAACCGACAGAGAAATAGAAAGAGCCATAAAGCAGAGGTATTAATGTTTTTAGAACAAATTTATAAAAACCCCAAGAAACTCGTGATTTCTTTTGAGGTTTTTCCTCCCAAAAAAGATTTTGAGGAAAAAGCGCAAAAACTTATTGAAGAACTTGCTATCTTAAAGCAATTTGAACCAGCCTTTGTTTCCGTAACATACGGC
>JAQUTS010000040.1 GCA_028694275.1 Candidatus Gastranaerophilales bacterium | reverse complement strand
GAAAAAGGCAAAGTAGTGGAAGCAAAAGCCGAATCGGGAGAAGATTTCTTCATCAAAATGATAGACCAGGACGCAGGTGCCAGATTTGTCGGTGAAATTGCAATCGGTACAAATAAACAGATTCAAGAAATCACAGGAAACATCCTCTTTGATGAAAAAATAGGCGGATCAATCCATATGGCACTAGGTGCATCATATCCTGAAACAGGCGGTAAAAACGAGTCAGGACTGCACTGGGACCTTATCAAAAACATGAAGAACGGCGGTAAAATCTATGCCGATGACATACTTATATACGAAAATGGTGATTTTATAATTTAGATTTTTGTAAAAAATATCAAAAAACGGGGGTAAAAAATCAAAAATTTTATTCCCGTTTTTTTAATTTTCATCCCCTAATCGAATACCAACATGTATTTTTGTTACATTTCTTAACATTTAAAATCTCAAAAATTGAGCTCTCAAAAAAAATCCTGTTATATCAAGAAAAATTCCAAAAAATTCCCCACAGAATTTTCGCGCTCAAAAATGTATTAAAAACAAAAATACAATATTTTTTATTATTAAAAATACATTTTTTCCATATTTGTATTACAATTGATAGAAGCAAGTAATTAGTCGATAATTCAAAATAACAATTACTCGAAAAGAAATGAGGAAAATATGAGGATTTTAGACTTAAAGAAAACACATTTGTTTATTCTTTTATTAGTAACTCTAGTATCTTTAAATTCTGTTAGCTTTGCACAGTCATCAGCTTCCAAAACAGTCATTAAAGAAAAAATTGTAAAATACTCACTAGAAAACGGCGTAGACCCTGCACTAGCTTTGAGTATTGCTCAACAAGAATCCAAGTTCAACAAAAACGCTAGAAGTTCACAAGGTGCAGTAGGCGTCTTTCAGATGCTACCATCTACTGCTAAAACACTTGGAATCAATCCATATTGCCTAAACGGAAACATCATCGGAGGGATTAAATACCTAAAAATGATGCAAGACAGTTTTGGCTCAGTGGAACTTGCGATAGCTGCTTACAATGCAGGACCAGGAGCGGTAAGAAGACATAAAGGCGTTCCGCCTTACTCTCAAACAAGAGCTTATGTCAGAAAAATTATGGCTAATTACAATTACTTGAAAGCCAATCCTGATCCGGCAATGATCAAAGTTGCTAAGCAAAAACAGTCACCGGAAGTTATTCAAATTCCGTCTGATACTGCTATATTCCTTGCAAAGCCTGCAATTGCAGATGCTTTTGTAAAAATGAACCACACAAAACAGGTCATTGAATAGCCTTAAATCAGACAAATCAAAAGAGCACTAATAAGCACTAGAATATTCAAAAAAAATAATACTATAGCCTCATCAATATTTTACTTGGTGGGGCTATAGTATTTATGTTAGCTATCAAGAAAGGTTTTTCTATGCAAAATCAAACTTGTGAATGTTCAATTACAAAAAAAATATTATATTCATTAATACTTATAGGAGCCCTAAACTGGGGTCTTGTCGGTGCTTTTGACTTCGACCTTGTGGCATATCTTTTCGGAGAAATGACACTCATAACACGTATAGTCTACATATTGGTCGGATTTGCCGCATTAATGAAGATTTTATATTTGTTAAAAAACTGTAAAAAATAAATTCCCATTTTTGGCATGTTTTTGTTATGCTATATTCAATGAGAGTTAAGGCTTAATAAAAATATGTATCAAGAAACAAAAACACATGAAGTAACGGTTGACGTTGTCATTTTGACAGTTCGAAACAAAAAACTCCAGGTACTCCTTATTCAAAGAGGCCAAGAGCCGTTTATGGACAAATGGGCGATACCGGGAGGTTTTATTCGTCTGTCAGAAGATCTTGATGCTGCGGCAGAGCGTGTATTGGAAGAAAAAACCCATGTAAAAAACGTGCACCTGTCACAATTACATACTTTCGGTAATCCTACACGTTATCCCAAATCAAGGGTTATCACCGTTGCTTATTGTGCTTTAATAAGATCAGATGAACTGGAACTGGCATCAGCAGAAACAGGAATGGGAATCAAAGACATCAAATGGCACTCTGTGTACAATTTGCCGCCACTTGCTTATGACCACAAAGAAATCATAAGCCATGCCATCACATACTTAAGAGAAAACGTAGAGCAAAAGCCTGTAGCATTCCAGCTTTTGCCTAAAAAATTCACTCTGACACAGTTGCAAAAAACATATGAAATGATCTTAAATAAAGAACTTGATAAAAGAAACTTCCGTAAAAAAATCTTATCCTACATCATTTTGACAGAGCTCACAGAAGTCTCAAAAGAAGGTTCTAAACGCCCTGCAAGACTTTATTCTTTCAATAAGTTTTTCTTAGATAACAGACAATCCAAAACAAACCTTTAAGCAAATTTAGCTTAAAAGATACTATAAGCAATTTTTATTGCTAAATTTTGCCGGCCAAAGCGTCCAATTGACGTTGAGTGACAAATTGCTCGTATTTGGCAATACCAGCATGATTTGCAAACGGATAGATAGATATCCCTCCTCGAGGCGTAAACTTCCCTATCACCTCGATATACTTGGGATTCATCAATTTTATTAAATCCTTCATAATCATATTCACACAATCTTCATGAAAATCACCGGTATTTCGAAAACTGAATAAATATAATTTCAGACTTTTACTTTCCACCATTTTCTCAGACGGAATGTAATTGATTATAATTTCGGCAAAATCAGGCTGACCTGTTTTTGGGCACAAGCTTGTAAATTCAGGGCAATTAAAAGTTACAACATAATCATTATCAGGGTGCGCATTATTAAAAGTTTCCAAAACCTGCGGATTATATTTATCGGAGTACTTTGTATTTTGATTTCCAAGAAGATTTAAACCTTCTAAGTCTTCACTATTTCTAGACATATTGCCCCCTTTCCAAAACATTCATAAAGATATGATAACACAAAAAAACAGGCCCCCCGGCCTGCTTTTGTTATATTTCCCGTTTTCTCTGAAATTCCCCTGATTATTTATCCCGTTTGCGTCTTATTGTTTATCCCGTTTGTCTTTTGTTTTGCCCCGATTATTTAGTTTTGATTCCCGTCTGAAATTGCCCCGTTTGCGTTTATCCCGATTGTGTTTTTATTTTGTTTCTTTAACTTCTTTTTCTTCTTTGACTTCTTTAACTTCTTCTTTTTTCTCGCCTTTTTCTTCAGCTTTTACTTCTTCTTCAACTTTTTTTGTTTTTTCTTCAAGTCTTGATTGAGCTTGAGAAAGTACGTTTCTTGCTTGGCTTGCGATGTTTTGGTCTTGAGCTGATGGATCAGATGGAGCAAGAGCTGCGTCGATTACTCTTTGAGCTCTTTCGATAGTTCCTTCAAGATCATTATCATCAACTGTAGGAATATCAATTTGAACATATCCGCCGATAGCAACTCCGTTTGAATCTGTTTCGATTACAGGTGTTCCGCCGATGATAGCTGCGTGAGCTTGTTCGTGAGCCATAATTTGGTCATATCTTTGTTTTTTAACTGATTCGATTTGAGCTTCATCCATACCGTCTGTATTAACTCCGGCATAAGAAGAGGCAGATAAACCTTTTGACATTTCTTGAGTTGTTTTATTCAAAGATTGTGTCGCTTTAATAATTTTCACATTAGATTGGTTAGCAGCTGCAATAGCTTGTTTTCTTGCTACAGAAGCTTGAGATTCTTGTTTTTTAGCTGTTTCACAAAGAGCGTTAGCTTCAGCCCATTTAGCTTCGGCTTGTTTTCTTGGTCCCATTTCAGAAGCAACAATAGTTCCGAGGCCTGAAATGATAGTAGTTACACCAAGTATAGTTTTAGTAGTTCCAGCAGGCATTGTTAATACCGGAGGAATCAAAGGAAGCCCAATTGTTACATCAAGAACACCTGCAATAGCTGTAACAGCACCGCTTGCTGTTTGAATATTTGCTTGTGTTTTCAAAGTACCGGCTTGATCATCAGAATTAGCAGCGGCATCAACAGATGCTTTAGCTTGATCCAATAACGGTTGAGCAGCTTTTTGACCTTCTTCTTTTACTTTCAAAAGAACAGGTGTTTGTTGTTTCAAAAGATCAGATGAAATCTTGATTTTACCATTGATGGTATCTTCCCAAGATTTATCAAGAGCTTTGTCTCCACCTGATTTAGGAGCAGATGCTACAGTCATCAATTTACCTTCAAAGCCCATTTTAGAACCTGATTGAGTACTTGAATCTTCCATCATTTCTTCAGCTTGAGATTCAGCTTTTTGAGCTCTTTGAGTTTTTGCTTTAGCAAATGCGGCGTTTGTTTTATCCATAATTTGTTTTGAAATTGTGATCAATTTTTTGTTATTTTGATCCATTTTCTTAAAAATCTCAGTTGTTTCAGCGTTAATTGCCTCTGTTTTAGTTTTTGAAACTTCAACTTTTTCATTACTTTTTTGTGTTTTTTCTTCTGATTTGCTGATAGTAGAATCAGTGTTTTTAATTTTATTTTCGCCTTCAGATTTTTTCTGTTTGCCACTGCTTTTAGCATCATCAGCTTTATTTAGCATTGCATTATCAACTTTTTCAGCACCTTCTTTTTTATTTTTGGCATATTCACTGCCTTCAAGATCCAAATCAGCACCTTTGTCCAATTTGCCTGTGTTTACATTAGATCTTACTCTTGCAAGGTATGAAGCATCTTCGATTTCGAATTTTGATCCATCAGGAGCAACAAATTCGGATTGAACACCTTCATTTTCAGGTTTGTTATAAAAATTAGTCAATTCTGTCAAATAATCTTGAGTTGCTGGATCATTTGAAGTTTTTCCGACTGAGCCTTGAACTGGTGCTACCATAATTGAATCCTCACTTAATTTCTACTCTAGTTAATGCGGTTCATATTCTCTACATATATATAAAGTATATACTCGTAAAATTATTGCCTTTTTCATTCCGTCGAATTTAAACCAAGCCCAAAAACACCTGTATCAGAAGCTTTATCGGGATTTACAAAAGTTAACAATAGGCCTGCAAAAATGTTTAAAAAATAAAAAAAGCGAAAACGAGTATATACTCATGGTTTCAAGCACACAAAAAAATACAAAAAAAGAGCCCCAAATTGGAGCTCTTTTTCGAAAGGATTTGTTTAAAGTTTAGACTACTTCTTTCCAAACATCTTGATTTTCGAGAATTTCATAATCAAGCTCATTTTCATTAGCCGCTATAACAGCTGCCACAACCGCATCTGAAGTTACATTTACAAGCGTTCTGAACATATCTGCAATCCTGTCAACAGTGAACAGGAATGCAAATCCAACAACAAGCTGATCAGGAGTCAAGCCCAATATCTTAAGGACAAGAGCTATTGTAATCAAACCTGCACCTGGAATGCCTGCACAAGTACTTGATGCCAACATTGCAAAAACGCAGATGAAAATAATCGTAAACGGATCAAGAACAACGCCATAAGCCTGCGCCAAAAACATCACGCAAAGCACCTGAAACATTGCTGTCGCATCCATATGCATTGTAGCCCCCAAAGGAAGAACAAAACTGCATATTTTGTTGGAAATCCCGACTCGTCTTTCACAACAAGCGATAGTTACAGGCAAAGTAGCAGAACTGCTTGCCGTACCAAAAGCAACCATCATTGCTTCAGCGGCTGCTTTGTATATAGAAAACGCATTGATTTTGGCAAAAACGTGTGTAAACAAAGGATAAACAACAAAAAGCTGCAGGGCAAATCCTATAAACAATAATGCCAAAAATTTGGATAATCCTGTAAATATAGACAACCCGAAAGATGCCACAGATGATGCTGTCAAAGCAAAAATACCGGGCATTGCCAAAACCATAATCCAGTCAGTAACTTTCATTGTCGCCGCGAAAATCGACTCAAAAAATGCCACAACGGGTCTGTTAATCTCTCCAATAACAGCAAGTGCGCTACCAAAAATAATAACAAACAATATAATAGGCACCATATCGCCCTTGGCTAAAGATTCCATAGGGTTTTTAGGAATCATATTCAAATACATTTCTGAAATATTTTCTTTGTGCTCCTCAACAGTTTGAGCCACTTGGCCTTGCACTGCTGATGCCTGAGTTTTGTCTATGTAGTTTTTAATATTGTCCCCGGGCGAGAATGTAGTACCCAAAACAGCCCCTATAGAAACGGCAAAAACAAGTATCATTGTGAAATAAACCACCATTTTAAATCCGATTTTTCCAAGCTGTTTACTATCGCCAAGGCTTGCAATACCAACTACAATGGCACTAAACACAAGCGGTATGACTATCATTTGAATTAATCTTATAAATACCTGGCCTACAAAGCCAAAAATACTATGTATAAGAGGATGCTGTGCAGCAGGAAGCATTAAACCGGTAAAAATACCGACGATGATGGCAAAGAAAATATGCCAATTTCGTTTTGCCCCAAGCCCCAAAGCTACTAAAATTTGTGAATGCAACTTCATCAATCTATCCTTTCGAAATCTTTCTCATTTAACAGATAATTTTTCAAATCATTTTTAACTATCTATTTTTCCATTATACAAAAGTTTTGGGGGTTTTATCAACAAAAACTTTAATTAAATAGCTTAAAAGGATTAAAATAAAAGGGATAAAAAAGAAATTTGCAGACACGCAGGCTACGAAGAGCTTTTACACGACTCTCGTAACACATTAATTTTTTTTACAAAAAACCTACTTAGCTTCTTTTATGTACTCCGTTCTGAAGCGATATGCCTCAAAATTCGAAGAAAAATGATCCGCCCTCAAGCCGGCTTTTTGCTTAAGTGAATTCAAAAAAGTGACTTTATCCGGCAATTGTTCCCAAACAACGGGCAAATATACAGCCTGATGATACCCATCTCTTATTATAATCCCGTCTTCATTGGGCACAATTTGCTCAAGCAAATCACGCTCATCTTCAAAAACCATCTGCGAAGGAGCAGACAACAAAGAAACAGACACTGACAAAAGCTCATACTCAAAATCCTGCAAAGGTGAAAACCTGCTATCTGAAAACGCTGACCCAAAAGCATTTTGAGACAAATCGATGACCAGTGGCTGATGCTCTATAATGGAGCCAATACAGCCTCTTAATACATCATCAATCTCCAAAGTCACAAAGCACGCCCCTTTTTGCTGTAAAACATGTGCAAAAGAACAAGGCTCAACCTCAAGAGGTTTTCTTTTTTTAAGACCGTTTTTAATACTTTTGCGGCAAATATCCAAAATCACATCAGAAAAATTATCTTTGAGGAATTTTTCTTTTGTACCTTCATACAAAAGCCAAGAACCGTATCCCACAACTCTAAGCTTGTCTTCGCTTACAGCAGAAGAGTTTTGCAAATCGACCCTTATCATAGAAAACCCTCTTGAAACAGCAAAATTAACAAGCCCAATAATACCCGAAGCACCACAAGCCTGTTTGGGATTAAAATCACCAATATTACCTGTTTCTATCATTTCAGCGGTCAAGCTATCAATTTTTTGAGCCTCCGTATCATGATAAAAATGACTCAAATCACTCGAGATAACAAAAGAAACCCCTTCATCATCCCAAAAATATTCGATTAAAGAATAAATATCTTTATACTCAGAATCACCGAGCAAAACAGGAACAATCTTCGCATCAGGTAAAAATGTCTGAATGAAAGGAATCTGAACCTCAATGGCATGCTCCCCATCAAAAGCTTTGTCAAAAACCTTAGCCCCCAAATTATCAACGATTGCTTCCGTCACATTTTTATCAGTCAAAACCTCACCCAAAGGCGTAAAAAAAACATCATAAGAAGATACAACAAGACTTTTTTCATAAACTCTATGGCATGGAGCAATAATAATAACAGTCTTGGTTTTCGGATTCAGATATTGAATAACATCACAAGCCAATTGACCCGAATAAAAATACCCGGCATGAGGGGCAATAACAGCTCTTGAATCACATTCATACTCAGAGTTGGACTTTCTGACAAACGAGGCTATTTCTGCAGCAAGTTCATGCTTATCAGAAGAATAAAAACTACCCGCAACAGATGGTGACTTGACTCTTTTCATAGTATCCTTACCAATTCACATTGAAACAAAATCTATTATAATATATGTCATGCCATATCAAAACACCCTAAAAGACAATATAACGCAATGTCTTGTTTGTCCTCGCAACTGCCGTCTTGCAAATTACCAAAGAGGTTTCTGCTTTGTCAGGCAAAACATAGATGGTGAAATAACCCTCACGGCTTATGGAAAAACAACCGGACTTGCGATTGATCCTGTAGAAAAAAAGCCTCTTTATCATTTTTATCCCGGTTCAAAAGTTCTGTCTTTTGGCACATTAGGGTGCAATATGGGGTGTTGTTTTTGCCAAAATTGGCACATAACCAAAACAAAAGACCACACAGGCTTAATTCAAGAAGCCTCACCAAAAGAAATCGCCCTAAGCGCAAAACAATACGGCTGCAAAAGTGTCGCATTCACCTACAATGATCCTGTAATTTTTTTGGAATATGCAATTGATACAGCCATAGAATGCCACGCACTCGGAATCAAAACAATCGCCGTAACAGCAGGTTATATCAACCCTGAACCGAGAGTTGATCTTTTTAATCATATTGATGCTGCAAATATCGATCTAAAAGGATTCTCCAAAGAATTTTATAAAAAAATGTGCTTGGCAGATATCGAGCCTGTCTTGGAAACAATAAAATACGTAAAAAATGAAACACCATGCCATCTTGAACTCACCACCCTTTTAATAGAAGGTTTCAATGATTCAAACAAAGATTTAAGAGCCCAATGTGACTGGATAGTCGAAAACCTTGGCACGGATGTACCTCTTCATTTCAGTGCTTTTTTCCCATCCTGGAAATTGAAAAACGTCCACCCCACAAACCCCAAAACTCTTCTAAAAGCCTATCAAATCGCAAAAAAAGCAGGCATCAAGTATGTATACACAGGCAATATTTGCGACGATAAAACATCAACTACTTTTTGCCATCGGTGCAAAAAACCCCTAATCAAAAGGCACGGATTTGAAATAAAAGAATACAACCTAACAGAGAAAAACTCGTGCCGCTTCTGTGGAGCTATTTGCGGCGGAATTTTTGAATAATAAAAAATCTTAACATCTAAGCGTGTTTTTTCCTATTTTAATCTTCTTGTATTAAAATAATTTCAAGAGGAAAAAATGCCATTTGAATTTATAAAAACTGAAATAGAAGATGTGATTTTGATAGAGCCAAAAGTATTTGGTGACAGTCGCGGATTTTTCCTGGAAAGTTACAAAAAATCTGACTTTGAGAATGCCGGCATCTGTGATGATTTCAATCAAGACAACCACTCAAAATCCACCAAAGGTGTACTCAGAGGGCTTCATTACCAGCTTGCTCCAAAAACTCAAGCCAAAATCGTAAGGTGCCCAAAAGGCAGAATCTTTGATGTGGCTGTAGATATAAGAAAAAACTCTAAAACTTTTGGCAAATGGGTGGGATATGAGCTATCTGAAGAAAACAAAAGAATGCTATACATTCCATCAGGATTCGCGCATGGTTTTGTTGTTTTATCAGACGAGGCAGAGCTTTTATACAAAGCATCAAATGAATTTTGCCAAGAACTTGATCGCGGAATCAAATGGAATGACCCGAAAATAAACATAAACTGGAATCTTGATTTTGAACCATTAGTGAGCGAAAAAGATTCCCAACAACCACTTTTATCAGCTTTAAAAGATGAGGATTTACTATGAAACTACTTGTAACAGGCGGCGCAGGCTTCATCGGAAGCTGTTTTGTAAGGCATATTCTGAATAATTATTCTGACTATAAAGTCATAAACCTTGATGCACTTACATATGCAGGCAACATTGCAAATCTTAATGACGTAAAAAACAACCCGAACTATACTTTTGTTCACGGAAATATTTGCGACAAAAACCTTGTAAGAGACCTTGTTTCACAAGTAGACGCGGTAATCAACTTTGCAGCCGAAAGCCACGTTGACAGAAGCATAACAGGCCCTGAAATTTTTATTGACACAAATGTAAAAGGTACCTTGAACCTTCTTCAGGCTGCCAAAGAATTTGGCACAAACAGATATCTTCAGGTTTCAACAGATGAAGTATACGGCTCCTTGGGTAAAACAGGATATTTTACCGAAACAACTCCTCTTGCCCCAAACAGCCCTTATTCTGCGAGCAAAGCTTCTGCCGATATGCTTGTCAGAGCATATTTTGAGACATACGGAATGCCGACTTTGACAACTCGCTGTTCTAATAACTACGGACCTTATCAATTTCCCGAAAAACTCATTCCGTTTTTCATCTCACAACTTTTAAAAGGCGAAAAAGTCCCTGTGTATGGTGACGGACTAAATGTACGCGACTGGCTGTATGTGTATGATCATTGCTCAGCAATAGATACAGTCTTACACAAAGGCAAAGTTGGCGAAGTCTATAATATAGGCGGACACAATGAAAAAACAAATATGGAAATAACAAAAATCATACTTGAAGCTATGGGCAAAGATGAAAATTCGATTCAATATGTTGAAGATCGTCTTGGGCATGATCGCAGATACGCAATAGACAATCACAAAATCCAAACAGAACTGGGATGGGAACCGTCTTTAACCTTTGAAGAAGGTATAAAACTCACAATTAATTGGTATTTAAACAATCAAGAATGGATAAAAGATATAGAAACCAAGAAAGTGAGTTTGGTTTAATGAAAATCCTTGTAACGGGTGCAAAAGGAATGTTGGGGCAAGATTTATGCCCTTTATTGGAACAACATCACAACAGTGTCATTGAAACTGACATAACCGACCTGGATATTACGAACTTTAACCAAGTCGAATACGTAATCAAATTTTACAAGCCTGAACTCATTATCCATTGTGCGGCTTATACCAATGTAGATAAAGCAGAAAAAGACCCCAAAACAGCCTTCAAAATTAACGCAACAGGAACCGAAAATCTAGCAAAAATCTGCGCAGAATATTCCATTCCGATTGTATACATCTCAACAGATTACGTCTTTGACGGAGAGGCATCAATTCCATACAAACCAACCGATAAAAGAACCCCTCTTGGAGTTTATGGTGAAAGCAAAGCCAAGGGCGAAGAAGCTATTGAAAAATACTGCAAAAAATACTACATTGTTCGCACAAGTTGGCTCTATGGGCACAAAGGCAAAAATTTCATCGAAACAATTATCGCCTTGACACAAAAAATGCCTGAGCTAAAAGTCGTCGATGATCAAATAGGATGCCCCACTTGGACAATGGATTTGGTAAAAGGAATTTTGGATTTGATAGAAAATCAAAAACCATACGGAATATACCATATTTGCGGCGGCGGACAGACAAGCTGGTATGGTTTTGCAAAAGAAGCCTTGAACTTTTGTAAAATTAAAACTC
>JAQUTS010000039.1 GCA_028694275.1 Candidatus Gastranaerophilales bacterium | reverse complement strand
CTTCAGAAAAGATGACATCATCTCTCTAGACGGCGGTACAGGTGAAGTTATGGAAGGTTCTGTAACAAAAGTTATTCCTGAAATGGATGAAAATTTTGATACATTATTCAACTGGGTTGATGAAATCAAGCAACTTCAAGTAAGAGCAAACGCTGATACACCAACTGACGTTGCAAAAGCTCTTGAGCTTGGCGCAAAAGGTGTAGGTCTATGCCGTACAGAGCACATGTTTATGGATCCTGAAAGACTTCCTTGGGTTCAAAAAATGATTATCGCAGGAACACCTGAAGCCAGAAAAGAAGCATTGGACAAACTTCTTCCAATGCAATATCAAGATTTCTATGATATGTTCAAAGCTCTTGGCGAACTTCCAATGACAATCAGACTTCTTGACCCTCCATTGCATGAATTCTTACCTTCTAAAGAAGAATTGATTGCAGAAGTTGCAACACTAAAAGCAACAGGTAAAGACGCTACAGAAAAAGAAAATCTACTACACACTGTAGAAATGCTTTCTGAGTCTAACCCAATGATGGGTCTTCGCGGATGCAGATTGGGACTTACATATCCTGAAATCAACGAAATGCAAGTTAGAGCAATCTTTACTGCTGCATGTGATTTGAAAAAAGAAGGACTTGATGTAAAACCTGAAATCATGATTCCTCTTATCGGTCACGTAAACGAACTTAAAGCTGCAAGAGATGTTCTTGAGCGCGTTGCTAAAGAAGTTATGCAAGAAAAAGGCGTTGTCGTTGATTATATGTTCGGTACAATGATTGAGATCCCTCGTGCGGCTCTTACAGCTGATGAAGTTGCAGAGTATGCTGAGTTCTTCTCCTTCGGTACTAACGACTTGACTCAAATGACATTCGGTTATTCACGTGATGATGCAGAAGGCAAATTCTTAAACAAATATGTTGAAGACAAAATCCTTCCGCAAAACCCATTTGAAACACTGGATCAAACAGGTGTAGGTCAGCTTATGCAAATTGCTTTGGATAAAGCATTGCCTGTAAGATCAAACCTAAAACGCGGTATCTGCGGTGAGCACGGTGGCGATCCTGATTCTGTCAAATTCTGTCAAAAATTAGGCTTGAACTACGTTTCTTGCTCCCCATTCAGAGTGCCTCAAGCTCGTTTAGCAGCAGCTCAAGCTGTTATCGAACAAGGTGTTTTGGTAACAAAATAAATATAATTCCCAAGCTTTGTCCCACTCTCAAGGTGGGACAAGCAAAGGAATTAATCGCAAAGATAGGAAGAGTCGGGATTTATTCCGACTCTTTTTGTTGTAAGATTGTTCCGTAACAATATGGAGTCAAATAATGGTTTTAGAAATAATAGCAAATCGTCACTCTGTAAGATGTTTTTCTGACAAATCACCAAATGATAACCAGCTTGATGAAATTCTAGAGGCTGCCTATTTGGCACCATCATGGCTGAATGTTCAACCTTGGCATTTTGTAATTGTAAAAAACCAAACAAATAAAGATCTTCTTGCAAAATTAGCACACGGACAGCCCCACGTCAGCCAAGCACCCGTTGTTATTGTCTGCTGCGGTGATTTAGGAGCCTGGGAATATAAAAACTACAAAAAAACACTAAAACAACAGCCTGATATAACAGATGAAAAAATCAATCAAATACTCTCTAACTCACTGCTCAACCCAACAATGATGAATGAACAGACTGTGTTTATAAGAACATTAGAACAAGTCCCCTATGCAATAGCATATATGACGCTTGAAGCGCATAATCAGGGGCTGGCATCTTGCATTATAGGCAATATCGCAAATGAAATAACAAAATCAACACCTGAAGTATACCAAGATGTCAAAAAGGCTCTGGGTCTGCCGCAGAACATGTTTATATTATCTTTGCTTCTTTTAGGTTATCCTGCAACAAAAACTTCAACCCGTAAAATAAGAAAACAAAGAACAGATATCATATCAAAAGAAACCTACTCGGAGAAATAATATCTCCACATATTGATTTCACCGCAATATTTGCAAACTGCATGAGCATTCATAAACGCCAAATCAGGAACAAATGTATAGTTATCGACAGTGATAACTATTTCACCTTTAGAATTATGAGTTCTTGAAAAGCGACCGTCGCCCTTGTATTCAGGGTTAATCATCAACTCAAATTTGTCCACAGATTTGCAGTTATCACATCTAAACATAAAGGTATTATATAACAAAAAATTAGGGCACAAGCCTATTATGCACCCTAATTAAGAATATTTTGTCTCATGTTTTGATATATTAGTCTGTTTTTTTTCCTGAAAAACTCAAACTGATTCTTCTGTCATCTGGCGTAAACCTGATAACAGTAGTTTCGATTTCTTTGGAAACTTCAAGCAAATTGCCTGTAGCATTTTGATATTCAAGCACTTCTTTTTGCGGAAGCAAAGCCTCTACTCCCGGCAGAACCTCAATAAATGCACCAAAAGGCTTGAGTCGGGTTACAACTCCTTTGATTTTTTCGCCTTCTCTGATTTTATCTTTTGCTTCTTCCCAAGGGTTTTCTTGTAATGATTTTAGACTCAAGCTGACGCGCTTTTTATCATGATCTATGCCAATGACTTCTGTTTTGATTTTTTCAGAAATTTTCAACAAATCAGCAGGATGATCTATCCATCTCCAAGACATTTGAGAAAGAGGCAAGAGTCCGTCAATTCCGCCTATATCAATGAAAGCACCGAAATCAGCAAGTCGAACGACTTCACCTTCGACTACTTGACCAATTTGGATATCTGCTAACAAATCAGTATTTTTAGATTCTTCATTGACGGATTTTCTATTCGACAAAATAAGATTATTTGTAGCATTATCCATAGAAAGAATCTTAAGCTCGATAATTTTGCCGACCAAATCCTCACTTGGCTTGGTTCTAAGGTGACTGGAAGGGACAAAACCACGAATGCCCATTACATCAACCATCAACCCGCCTTTGACGATATTGAGAACTTCGCCTTCAAGAACGGCAGTTTCTTTATCAATTTTTTCCAGTTCGCGCCAACTATATGCAGCTACAACTTTTTTGTGAGACAACATAAAGTGACCTTCTGAATCTTCTTCTTTCAAAATAAGAAATTCGTATTCTTCACCTTGTTTTAGTACATCTTTTATAGGTTTATTATCAGCTTTAACCTCGCGATTTGGTAGTATTGCAGTAGTTTTAGCCCCAATATCTACCAAAACAGAATTGGAATCATAAGCTACAACTATTCCCTTTATTAAATCCCCTTTGTTGAACTTATAATCGTATTTTTCTAAAAGTTCAGCAAAACTTAAATTTTCAGACATTTAAATTGACCTCCTGAGACAAATTATGCGTGCTAGACGCTTCATATATTATACCAAACTTACTTGAAAATTACGCATACAAGTTAAAATATAATTTATATCCTAATACAAAATACTTATATAATTAACCTAAAAAAAAGATATACAATCCTTTCAGGGTGTGTATTTCAGAGAAAATAGCCTGTATACAAGTGTATTAAGAAATATTAAAAAAACAATCACTAAAACTTAGTGTTAACATTTGTTAATATGCAATATATAAGCTATATCTACTTTTTAGGTGTTTCTCAAAAATAGCTCTGGTTTAATATAGCAATTTATATTAATAATTTGTTTTTTTTATTGTAAGAGTAATTTTTAGAGAGATAGAGGAACCGAAATTATGCCCTTTAATTATGGCACAGTAGGATTTGGACAATTACCATACGGCATTAGTGCTTTTAGTAATGCAGACGTTATCTCAACGGGTGGATTATGGTCAGATGATAATACCGTATTTAATTTAAACAGCCCGCTTGTTAGATCATTACCAATGACGCAAAACCTCTTTTATGGCGGATTTAACTGCAATCCTTATATGAATTTCAATCCTGTACAAAATAATTTTGACTCATTGTTACAACTGCAAGCTGCAAGAGGTACTGCGGCTTCAGGGCAAAGTAATATGGGTAACTTATTGCAAATGATGCTTATGATGAAGCAATTACAAGCCCTATCAAATCCAAAAGCAGCATCCAATGCAGAAGAAACAAAAACTACATCTGAGCAAATAATTGATACTACAGAAAAAGATGAAGCTGAAAAAGAAAGCCAAGTAAAAGACGCTCTCGAACTCGAGTTTGACAAAGAGAAGCCTCTTACTTCGATCAAAGCTTTTGTAAAAAATAAAAACGATGATACTACATTCGAATACGGAAAATTTGATGAATTTGCGTCATCAACATACTCTGCAATAGGCAAAGAAAACAAAGGTCACGTCACAATAAGAGAAAGCTTAAAAACCTTTGGTATTGACTATGACAAACTCTCAGCAGAAGAGCAATCTAAAATCAAATCTGTTGCGAATATAGGCACTGCTAAAGTGAATATATCAAAATCAGACAAAAAATTCAAAGATGATGACGTATTTATAAGCGAAAATACATTCAAAAATATCTTAAAAACAATCGGATTCAAAAAAGATGAAACATCAATCAACAGATCCGAATTAACCAAGTCAAATATTGAAAAAATTGAAAAAGCAAAAAATGTTTCACCTTCATATACAGACTTGAAATCAAAATTCACCCAAACTAAAGGTGATTACCTTGAATGGGATGAAGTAAATAAAGAAATGAATAAAATTACTGCGAATAAAGACAGCGTAAATAAATTCATCAGCAATGAATTGGATAAAAGCAACCACTTCAACTCCAAGCACGGAGAAGGAGCAAAGAGCCTGTTGCATTCATATATAGTTGCCAAAGCCGACAAGTATGATAACTGGTTTGATGGAAAAGACAGTTCTGATGCAGAAAAAGAAGTACTGAACATATTAAAAGATATGAAAGCAAAATCAGGCAATAGTGCAGAATATAAGGCAATGCTCAAGCAACTTGCAGATGAATTAAAAGATAGCAATCCTCTGTCTTATGGCTTTATGCAAGCAATTAGTAATGGTTCTTTAGCTATCAATAACCAAAAGAGCGACAAAGTTCTTATGGCAGATGCCTCAATGATGGCAATGTAACTTATACCAACGCCAAACAAGCTTCTGATGTATTTTTCATCTTTTTGAGCCTTTGTGTGATATAAAGTGCATTGTCTGAACCAGGCTTCATCTCGAGATATTTCTTATAGAATTTGCGAGCCAAGGCAAACCTATCCATCTTGTCATAACACATTGCCGCACCAAGGTAAGCTCTGTGATATTCAGGATTTATTTCCGTAAGCTGTTTAAAAAGCTCCAACGCTTTTCTAGTTTCATCAAGACGCAAATACAATGTAGCCATATTATTGTAAGCAGCCAAATAGCTTGGTCGCTGTTCAATAATTTTTTGATATGTAGAAAAAGCCATATCGTTTTCATTCATCATTTCATGCACGATAGCAAGATTGAATTGAGGTTCAATATAATTCGGATCAATTTTTATGGCTTTTCGTAGTGCTTTTAGTGCACAACAATACTTTTGAGTATCCATATAGCAAATAGCAAGCTCATTGTATGCTTGTCTGTCAAAAGGCATTCTCTCAATGGATTTTTTCAAATTTGATATAGCATCATCATAATTTCCTGAGTTTTTATTAAGAATTCCAAGGCCTTTATATGCTTCTGCATAATTTTTGTTCAAAAAAATAGCCTTTAAATACTCTTGCATAGCACCGTCATACACGCCGCTAAGGCGCAAGGCTTCTGCTTTAATATAATGATCATAAGCAGGCGAAGTATTAAGTTCGATTTTATTCGTCATCGAACTTAGATTTTTCTTAAAAACGTTTGATACAACCTCCACCGGTTCCCCCACTCTCGTATATCTTTTGCCGTATTAACATTGTAAAAGCTGTTGCAAAAAGAATAATCAGCTAACAGGTCAAAATCTCATAGACCAAAAGGTTAATCTTTTGTTGATTGGAATTTATTGAAATCAATCAACATTCGTGCTAATATCAAAATGCTCGGAAACGGGCAGCGGCGGCGAGAGGCTGGCGAACCTTGTCAGGACGGGAACGTAGCAGCAATAAGTCAATACCTCTCGGGTGTCGCTATCAATTGTCGGATGTAAAATTAAAAGTCAAAGTGAAAAGCTTTGACTTTTTGTGAAACTGGACGAAGGCGGCATAAGAATTTGCAAAGCAAACTCTCTAGGAGCATAAAAACACTATGAAACACTCTTTTGAGGACAAAATATACTACTCAGACACCGATTGTTACGGTGTTGTTTGGCATGGTGCTTATACCAGATGGGTTGAACGCTCACGTACAGAATTTTGTAATGTGTTTATGGACGTACATTCTCTTGAAAAAGCAGGAACTCTTTTTCCTGTTGTTGAATTGAATATCAGATACAAGGCCTCTGCCAAACTTTTTGACCAAATTATAGTCGAGACGACATTAATTGAACTCAAAAAAACATCAATGAAATTTGAAACGAAAGTAATTGACAAAACCACAGGCAAAATATTTGTCATAGCAACATCAACACTGGTAACTACAAGCCTTAATGGCAAACTAAACAGACAAATCCCTGATGAAATTTATCAAAAACTAGAACAAATTAAATACGAAACAGTTTCTGCGCGTTAAGAGTTGTAGCTGATTCAATATCCTTAAAGTCTACACCCTTTAATTCAGAAATAGCCTCAGCGATTATCCTGACATACTTAGGATGGTTTGTTTTGCCTCTGTAGGGTTCAGGCGTTAAAAAAGGCGAATCTGTTTCCAAAAGCAGTTTTTCTAGAGGCACGACTTGCGCGGCATTTTTTGCTTTTTTTGCATTTTTGAAGGTAATCACACCTCCAAAGGCTACATAAAACCCTTCTTTTATACACTCTTGAGCAAATTCCGTACTCCCTGAAAAACAATGCATCACAACGCCAACTTCTTTGGCGTTGGTTTGTTTTAGGATTTCAAGAGTATCCCCATGGGCTTCTCTATCGTGGACAATTACGGGTTTTTTAAGTTCTTTTGCTATTTCAATTTGCTTTATAAAAATCTCTTTTTGCTTATCTATGAATGTCTTATCCCAATAATAATCAAGACCTATCTCTCCAATAGCAACGATTTTTGGGTTTTTTGCCAGTGATTTTATTTCATCATAAGATTCATCAGTCCACTTGAGCGCATCAGAGGGGTGTATACCTATCGCGCCATAAACATTTTCATACTTATTAACCAAATCAATAATCCTTCCAAAAGTTGATGGTTCAACTCCCGGAATAATTATCTTTTCAACACCTTGCTCTTTGGCCTCTTGCAAGACTTTTTTAAAGTCCTGTTGATAATCATCAAAATCAATGTGAGCGTGTGTATCAATAAGCATTATTTTTTCTTTTTATCCCCTGCAAATTCAGAATCTATACGCAAAAATACAGGTTTTACAGTTTCTTTTGACGCGATTTTGCCTATTTTTAAGTCGCTCCATTTCAGCTCAGAAATTTTGTACTCAGAGACTTTTCCTTCACAACAAAGCTGTTCCCAAATGTCTTGAGCTATATTAGGGCAAATAGGATAAATCAAAACCGCAACATGGCGCATAGTTTCAAGGGTATTATAGATTGCCTGCCCACATTCTTGCCATTTTTCTTCTTTTGCAAGAGTCCAAGGAGCATTATCATTCACATATTTGTTGGTATCATTAACAAGCTCAATAACAGCTTCAGCAGCTTGCTCGATTGCATAATTATCAAAAGCCTCCAAAACCCTTGGTGGAGTTTGAAGAGCCTTATCTTTCAAAGAATCTGATACAAACTCAGGTTTAATTTCTCCGTCAAAATATTTGCATAACATACTCAATGAACGATTTAGCAAATTGCCCATATTGTTGGCCAAATCAGAATTGACTTTTGCCTTAAAATCTTCATCTGAATAGTTACCGTCTTTGCCAAATGGAGTTGTAGTCATAAAGAAATATCTAATAGGATCCACATTTTGAAGTTCAAAAGTTCCCATCAAGCTGGCAGGAGAAATCACATTTCCGAGCGATTTACCCATTTTTTGCTCATCTATCGTTATCCAACCGTGAGCAAAAATTGTCTCAGGCAACTCTACATCAAGCGCCATCAATATAGCAGGCCAATAAATAGAGTGGAATTTGAGAATATCTTTGCCTATCATATGACAGTTTGCAGGCCAGTATTGTTTGAATTTATCTGATGGGGCTTCTGTATCATAACCAATGGCTGTTATATAGTTGGAAAGTGCATCAATCCATACATAAATAACCTGTGAATCATCCCCCGAAACAGGTATCCCCCACTGCAAAGTCTCAGATGAGCGAGAAACACTTATATCGCGAATATCATCAATTTGGTTCAACACCTCATTGACCCTAAATTCAGGTTTTACAGCCTTTTTTACATATTCTTTAAGTTGTTCTTTATAATCAGTCAGCTTGAAAAAATAGTTTTCTTCTTTAACTTCTTCAGGTTTAACCAAATGATCGGGACAAAGCCCGTCTTCGGTGAGATCTTTTTCGTTCAAAAAACACTCACATCCGCTACAATAAAGACCTGTGTAGGAATCCTTATAAATTGCACCTTTATCGAGAAGTTTTTGGAAGATTTTTTGGACCGTTTTTTCGTGGTTTTCATCCGTTGTTCTGATATATTGATCATAATCAATTTCTAAAAGTTCCCAAGTATCTTTAAACTTGGCAACATTTGAATCACAGAGTTGTTTTGGAGTCATATTCAAAGCAGCAGCAGTTTTTTGGATTTTGATGCCGTGTTCATCAGAACCCGTCAAAAAATAAACATCTTTACCGCGTTGTTTTTGGTGTCTTGCAATCACATCAGTCGCAATTTTTTCGTATGCATGGCCAATATGAGGAGCCCCGTTCACATAATCTATTGCCGTTGTGATATAAAATTTTTCCATAAAAACTACCCTCTAAAAAATCTTTTGATATATACTTAAATTAACAAAAACCTAGTCGAAAGGCAATTAATAATGCGAAATAACAGAAAAAACAACGAACTTAGAGAAATCAAATTTACCCGTAATTACACAAAACATGCCCTTGGGTCAGTTTTGGTCGAATTTGGCGATACAAAAGTCATCGTTACAGCATCAGTTGATGAAAAACAACCCAGATGGATGAAAGATGATGAAAATAAAGGCTGGATTACAGCTGAATATTCTCTTCTCCCGGGGTCAACTCACACAAGAGTAGACAGAGAAAGAGGAATAAGACTCTCAGGCCGCACACAAGAAATTCAACGTCTTATAGGCCGCTCGTTGCGCGCTTGCGTGGATTTGAATAAGCTTGGTCCTCGTACAATTACAATCGATGCAGATGTAATACAAGCCGATGGCGGCACACGCACTGCAAGCATTTCTGGTGGGTATGTTGCCTTAGTTGATGCAATAAATAAACTTATCAAAGACGAAAAACTTGAACAAAGCCCGATTATTCAACCTATAGCAGCAATAAGTGCAGGGATTGTAGAGGGTGAAATCAGACTTGATTTGGAGTATGAAGAAGACTCACAAGCCGATGTTGATTCAAATATTGTTATGATGGAAGATGGCTCGCTGGTCGAATTCCAGGCCACATCAGAAGGTGCACCATATACACAAGAGCAAATGTTTGAAATGCTCAAAATGAGCGAAAATGGTATTAAAAAGATTATTGAGCTTCAAAAAGAAGCACTGCAACAGGAGTAAAAAATGATTAAAGCCCAAAAAGGTACAAAAGATATTTTGCCAAAAGACAGCTACAAATGGCAATTTATGGAGCAAAAAGCAATAGAAGTTTTCCAAAATGCAAATTTCCAAGAGCTACGCACGCCAATTTTTGAGGCCACAGAACTTTTTGCTCGCGGAGTTGGTGATTCAACGGATATCGTCAACAAAGAAATGTACACATTTGAAATCGCAGAGCGATCATTGACTCTTCGCCCGGAAAACACTGCAGGAGTAGTAAGAGCATATATCGAAAACGGTATGCACAGACTCCCAAGCCCTGTCAAAATTTGGTACAAAGGCCCTATGTTCCGTTATGAACGCCCTCAAGCAGGCCGCCAAAGACAATTCCACCAAGTAGGCGTTGAGATGTTTGGTCTTGCAAATCCTGCTGCTGATGCTGAAATTATTGCGCTCGCGATGAACTATTTAAAAGCCCTTTCCATTCCCAATCTTTCACTTGAAATCAACTCAATAGGATGCAAAGAATGCAGAAACGGCTACAGAGAAAATCTAAAAAAAGCTATCGAGCCTGAATTAGATGAATATTGTCCTGATTGCAAAATGCGATTCGAAAAAAACCCGCTTAGGATTTTAGATTGCAAAAACCCAAAATGCCAAGAACTACTGGCAAAAGAATCAATCCAAAAAGCAATAAATGAAGAATTTATATGCCCTGATTGTGTTGAACACTTCACGGAAGTCAAAAAATATCTTGATATTTTAGGCATTGACTACAATGTAAACAAGCTTCTAGTAAGAGGTTTGGACTATTACAACAGAACAGTTTTTGAAATCAAATCAAATGCACTTGGAGCTCAAAGCGCAGTATGCGGAGGTGGGCGTTACGACGGCCTTGTTGAAATGCTTGGTGGTGAAAGTACACCGGGAATCGGTTTTGCAATGGGTATGGAAAGACTTTACACCCTAATGCCTGAAATAACAGAACCATCCATTGACGCTTTCATCGTAACAAATTTTCAAGAAGAAGCCTTCAAACTTTCGCAAAAACTACGATCAGAAGGCTACGCCGTTGATTTTGATCTTGCAAATAAAAAATTCGGCAAACAAATCGAAAAAGCAGGAAAAATTGGTGCAAAATATGCCATTATAATCGGTGAAGACGAGCTCTCATCAAAAACTTTGACAGTTAAAAATCTTGCAACTTCTGAACAAATCAAAATTGCAAAAGATGAAATTTGCACAAAACTAAAATAACTACTGACGAAGCCCAAATCTTGGAGAATCACCATACGGTGCTGTAAGTTTTGCTTTGCATTTAGGGCATTTGCCTACATAGTGTGTTTTGTTGATGTTTGAGTACAATTTCCCGTATACGCCGCAACATCTAAAAAACACTTCAATGAAAAGAGGTGGAGCATCATCGCCTTCTTCTACGGTGATAATGTCATTGTGAATATCCTCTGTATCAAAAGCCTCCTCAAGCATTTTAGCCTCTATGTCCTCTTTTGGTTCGTTTTCTTCTTTTTGCTTTGCCAATTCAAGTCTTTGCTTTTCAACAGCTTCTTTTTGTAATCTGTCTTCTTCAGCTCGCTCTTTGAGTTGACGTTCCTTTTCAATGCGAATTTTTTCAGCATCAATATCAGCATCTTCAGGTATTTGCTCAGGTTGAATATTATCTTGTTCAGAGTATTGGAAAGAGGTTTTTTTCATAGCTTCCTCAAGATCAAACGCCCCATCTGAAAATGAAGTATCTTCGTCTTCTTTTTCA
>JAQUTS010000038.1 GCA_028694275.1 Candidatus Gastranaerophilales bacterium | reverse complement strand
CAAGGTAGGATTGAGATAATCAAACGGTCTTTTCAAAATATCAGTTACGATAGTTGAATATCCACCTGTGGCAATAGTGATTACAGGCTCGCCCAGTTCATTTTCAACATCGGCAATAAGCCCGTCAATCATCGCACCATGCCCGCGCACAAGACCTGTCAACATAGCATCTATAGTGTTTTTACCTATAGCTGATGGTGGGGCTTCGATACGTACTTTTGGTAAAAGTGAGGTGAATGCATTCAGTGCATCAGCAGAAATCCTTATCCCAGGAGCAATTACACCGCCCAAGAATTTGCCGTCAGATGAAACTATATCAAAAGATGTCGCTGTACCAAAATCCACAACAACAGCAGTTTTGCCGTATAAATGATGCGCTGCACATGCATTTGCAAGACGATCGGGGCCTACTTCACCGGGTTTATCAAGATCTATAACAATTCCTGTTTTAGTTTTGTGAGTAAGATTTATGACAGGAACCTTGAGGTACTTCTCTATTGCGACTTCAAATCTCTGAGTTAACGGCAGCACAACGCTTGATACAATCGCACCCTCCAAATCCCTTACCCCGAACTGGTTTATAAAGTTATGTAAAATTACACCATATTCATCTTCAGAGCGTTTTTTATCACTGGCTAATTTCCAGGTATAAAGCAGATTTTCGCCTTCATAGACCCCCGCTGTTATGCTCGTATTGCCGATATCAGCCACAAATAACATATTGACATCCTTTCAAATCTTCGATTAAATAGTAACATAAACAAGATATTTTTTTAGAAACAGGAGGGAGAAATCCAAATGAAAGTTTTAGCAGTAAACAACAACAAACCGGCAAAAATGAACAAAGTTTCTAAAGTAGCTAACAAACCAGCTCACACTGCACCAATGGTTAAACAAGCTCACCAAGATACTTTTGTAAAAAGCTGCAAAAAGTAATTCTTTGAGGCTAAAAATTGTGAACAGAAAAGACGGTAGAAATATCGTCTTTTTTGTTGCATATTTTTACAATTGGTTTATTACGCCTCTGTTTTAAAATAGAATAGACTTATGGAAAATAATAAAAAAACCCTAATACTCATAGACGGCCATGCTTTAGCATACAGATCGTTCTTCGCTCTTGAAAGAACAGGGATGAAAACTGCAAAAGGCCAACCCACTTGGGCTGTTTACGGATTTTTCCATGCACTGTTTGATCTTCTCAAAAAAGTCAAACCTGATGCTATGGCTGTGTCTTTTGATATGGGAAGAGAAACTTTCAGAACAGAAGTTTTCAAAGAATACAAAGCCAATCGCGAATCTATGCCCGATACTTTGCGCTCACAGATGGAATTTTTACACGAAGGCCTAAACGCGATGGATATTCCAATCTATCAGCTAAAAGGGTTCGAGGCTGATGATATAATCGGCACAATCTCCCATAAAGCAAAAGCCCTGGGGCATCAGACGTTTATTTTGACAGGAGACAGGGATTCATTCCAGCTTGTTGATGAACAAGGCCTCATAAAGGTCTTAATTCCCTCAAAAGGTGTTTTGGAAGAATACGACCATCAAAAAGTATTTGAGAGAATGGGCGTTTATCCTGAGCAAATCATCGACTATAAGGGACTTTGCGGAGACAGTTCAGACAATATCCCGGGAGTCAGAGGAATCGGTGATAAAACCGCAATCAAACTTCTCAGTGAATATAAAACTCTTGAAAATGTCTTTGAAAATATCCCTAACATCAAGGGCGAAAGCCTCAAAAACAAACTTACAGAAGGTTTTGATATAGCCAAAAAGAGCCAGTATCTTGCAACTATTGACCTCAATACGCCTATTGATTTTGATTTTGAAAGCACGCACCTAAGCCCGCTTGACACACAAAAAGTCGGTATGTTTTTCAAAAAAATGGAATTTATGTCACTTTTAAGACAAATCCCGACTCTTCAAGTACATTTCAAGACAAGATCCGAAATACAAGAACAAAGCCAAGGCGAAGAACAAAAACCGCAAGACCAAATCAAAATACCGCAACAACAAGGACAATTATCCCTTTTTGGAAGCATAGAAGAAATCACACAAGACTTGCCCAAAGAACTCAAACTTGAAAATAAAACCATTGTACAAAAACAAGAAGATTTTGAATTTTTACTAAAAGAACTCAAAGAGGTTTCTTTATTCTCACTCGATACAGAAACCACAGGATTAGACACGCTTGTAGCAGATTTGGTCGGGATATCCATTTCTTACGATAAAGCTTTTAAGTATGAAGAGAGTTTTGTATATGGTGATGAAAAAACTCTAAACTACTACATCCCCATAGGCCACAATAATGGGGAGCAACTCCCACTTGATTATGTTTTATCCGAACTAAAACCGATTTTTGAGGATAAAAACAAATACAAAATTCTTCAAAACGCCAAATACGAAATAAACATCTTCAACAGATACAATATTGAGCTCAAAAGTATCGCCCTTGATACCATGATTGCAAGCTATATCAAAGATTCAAGCAGAAGGCACGGCCTCAAACAGCGAGCCTTCAGCATCCTCGGGCTTGAAATGATAAATATAGAAGAACTTTTGGGCAAAGGTAAATCAGCAATAACGATGGATAAAGTTGATATCGAAAAAGCAGGCTTATATGCTTGTTTTGACTCTTTTGCCACACTGGAACTCGGCAAATATTACGTCAAAAACTTTGATCGATCCAATTTTGACTTGTTGAACAAAATAGAACTCCCGCTGGTTGATGTTTTGGCATATATGGAAAGAGCAGGAGTCTATATAGACAAAGACTACTTAAAAGAACTCTCTGATGAAATTCAGCGTAGTCTTGATATTACAGAGGCTAAAATTTACAAAGAAGCAGGGCAGATTTTTAATATAAATTCACCCAAGCAAGTAGGTGAGATCCTCTTTGAAAAAATGATGCTTCCGTACGGCAAAAAAACAAAAACAGGCTACTCAACAGACTCAAATGTGCTCGAAACATTAGCCCATGACTACGAAATAGCAAAGCTAATCCTTGAGCAAAGACATCTATCCAAAATCAAATCCACCTACCTTGATGCACTGCCCGAATTGATATCACCAATAGATGGCCGCATACATACGAGTTTCAACCAAACTATCACAACAACAGGAAGACTCTCAAGCTCCAATCCGAACTTGCAAAATATCCCCATCAGAACAAAAATTGGTAACCGCATAAGAGCCGCCTTTTGTGCCCAAAACAGTGATGATTTGATTATTTCTGCAGATTATTCACAAATAGAGCTCAGACTTTTGGCGCATTTTTCAGGCGATGAAAAACTAAAAAACGCCTTTTTGAACAACATTGACATCCACAGCGCAACTGCCTCAAGTGTTTTTGATGTCCCACTTGATGAAGTCACAAAAGAAATGCGCTACAAAGCCAAAGCTGTCAACTTTGGTATCATATACGGGCAAACCAGTTTTGGTCTGTCAAATGCAATAGATATTACCCCTGCTGAAGCTAAAACCTTCATAGACAAATACTTTGCCACATATCCTGATATCAAAGCATATCTTGATGGAACAGCAGAACTTGCCCACAAGCAAGGCTACGTTGAGACAATGTTTGGCAGAAAAAGATTTTTGGCAGACGATCTTGCAAGCAAAAACCGCATGATAAGAGAATTTGCCGAGCGCGTCGCTACAAACATGCCATTGCAAGGTACCGCAGCAGATTTGATAAAACTTGCGATGATAGAAGTTTATAAAAAACTACAAGAAAAAAACCTCAAGTCAAAACTCGTTATCCAAGTACACGATGAACTTGTACTCGAAGTCAAAAAATCGGAACTTGATCAAGTTTGCCAAATCGTAAAAGAAGCCATGGAACTATCACAACCTCTTGATGTGCCACTTGAAATTGATATTCAAATCGGCAGAAGCTGGATGGAATCAGAAGCAGAACAGCTTCCTGTTACATAGACTCAGGTGCACTTACACCCAAAAGTCTCAATGTAGTTGCCAAAACCTGACGGAATGCCAAAACAAGCGTCAAGCGTGCACGCATCAAATCAGGCTCAACATTGAGCACCCTTGATGTTGCATAAAATTGATGGAAATCTGATGCCAATTCTTGCGCATAACGACAAAGCATATAAGGCGAGCGGCTTTTTACAGCTGATAAAATCAAACTCTCAAAGGATTCAAGCTTCATAATAAGGGCCTTTGTGCTTGCAATGGACCTCGCATCATCAACATCCAACGCAGCCATAACACAAGGATTTTGAGCCAAAGAGGCAATTTGTTCTTTGGTAAAAAACGGAGCTAAATGCTCATTATTTTCACCTGATGTATCAATGCGCGGTTCAACAGCCGTACGTAATATACTGCAAGCACGAGCGTGCGCATATTGAACATAAAAAACAGGATTGTCATCACTTGATGATTTGGCCAAATCGACATCAAAATCAAGCGTCGTGTCGATACTTCTCATAATCATCCAAAAACGTGTCGCGTCAACGCCGACATCTTCTATCAAATCGCCGAGTGTAAGCATTTTTTTTCGCTTGCCCATACGAGTTTGCTCACCATTTATGATTAAATTCACAAGCTGCCCAAGCAAAACTTCAAGCTTATCGCTATTGTGCCCTAAGGCTTCCATCGCTGCTTTCATCCTTGGAATATACCCATGGTGATCCGCCCCCCAAATATTCAAAAGCAAATCAGCACGTTTGAATTTGTCATCATGATATGCAATATCAGGTGCTAAATACGTATAAGCTCCATCAGCTTTTATCAAAACTCTGTCTTGGTCATCGCCGTATTCTGTTGATTTGAACCACAAAGCACCGTCTTTTTCGTATGTTTTGCCTTTTTGTTTGAGTTCTTCTATAACTTCGCCCACACGATTTGACTCGTGCAAAGTAAGCTCTGAATAAAATCTGTCAAAATTCACACCGAATTTGATAAGTAAATCTTCTTGAAGCTTGAACAATTCAGCTTTTGCAAAAGAACCAAGGTCATTGATATCAAGATTATCAGCGGAAGGATTTTTTTCTTCAATATATTTTTTTGCAACAGGGATTAAATAATCACCCGTATAGTAGTTTTTGATTTCTGCCTCATCTGTAGGAAATTGCGCATCCGTGCCAAGTTCTTGCAAAACACGCACCTTGAGTGAATTAGCAAGGCAATTGATTTGATTGCCCGCATCATTGATATAAAACTCTTGCGCTACATCATATCCTGAAAATTTCATCAAATCAGATAATGAGCTCCCCATCGCAGCCCAACGGCCATGACCTATATGGAAAGGGCCTGTAGGGTTTGCTGATACATATTCCAAGAGCACCTTTTCACCATTGCCGAAGTTGTTGCTTCCATAATTTTCTTTTTCGGTGAGGACCTTTTTCACGACGGAATTTTGTTGTCCATTTGTCAACTTGAAATTGATAAAACCTGCAACAATATTTATATCGCCATCAAAATCAATGTTTTCAACGACTTTTTGAGCAATCAAAAAAGGGGCCATACGCGCAACTTTTGCCAAAGGAGATACATTCACTGCAAAATCGCCAAATTCAGGGTTTTTGGGAGTTTCGACTCTCAATTCTATAGATTCTGCGCCTTCAAAACCAAGCTTTGCAACTGCGATATTTACTTTTTCTAAAACTAAATCCTTAAACATATTTCCACCTTTTTTGCTCTATAGCTTGATTATAAAACAAAAACAAAGAACATAAATTACTAAAATTCCAGTAATTCATATACTTTGACACCTAAAACTTTAGCAATACTTTCCAGCTTTACTATACCTATAGAAACTATGCCTCTTTCAACTCTACTCATATAACTTCTGTCTATTTTTGCCTCAAAGGCCAATGTTTCTTGAGAAATACCTTTAGAATTTCTCAAATAAATTATTTTATCCGCAAGTTTTTTTCTTATATCACTTTCCATTCTTTAAAATTTATGCTATTATAGGACTAAAGTCCACGGCTTTTAATCCTCAAGGAAAGGAATGATATTATGGTAAAAATTAATCCAAAATTTCTAGAAAATGTTTCTGATATTGAATTGCTTAAATTTTATAGTGATGAGTTATTAAATATTACAGAATACCCTCAATATAATCTTTCACAAGAAGATATAAATAAACATATCAAAGCAACTGTTTCAAACTTTACAGAACAATTGATAGAATGCATTGAGAATAGCCGAAAAGTTAAGTTGTAGCTATTTTTTTGACTACCTTGCAGAGCTTTTTAAGCTTTCTGTGTGTTGTACCAAGCCCGCACAACAAAAGCACGCCTGACTCATTGATGAGTTCGTCTTCGATTTTATTTTTATAAAGCAAATCAGACAACTTTTCTCCCGACAATCCCTCAACTTTAACGAAAATCTTCGTAAAATCATCGTTCTCAAACAAGCTAACCCCATCAATTTGGGACAATTCTTTGCGAATATGAATAATCTCATCCAAAAGTTTTTCAAGTTTGAGAGACCCTTTACGCGAATGAAGATACTTAATAGCACCTTCTATACTGGCTAAAAGCAAATATGACGGGGATGTCGAATTAATAAGATTCAAAGACTCCTGGACTTTCCCAGGCGTAATCAAAGAATTCTTGGATATATGCAAAATCGAACTCTGAGTGAGAGCCCCTGCAGTTTTGTGCAAAGACTGAACGGTCGCATCAGCACCAAGATGTATCGAAGGTGTCGGCAACCTGTCAGAAAAATTCCACAAAGCACCATGCGCTTCATCCACAACCAAAACAACACCTCTTTCATGACAAATTTGTGCTATAGCCTCAATGTCAGATACTACCCCTTCATAAGTAGGGCTCGTAACAATCACAGCTTTGATATCAGGATGTTCGGTCAGTTTTTGCTCAACTGCTGATGGCTCAATGGCTTTTGCCACACCAAAAACATCATCATATTCAGGCTCTAAAAAAACACCTTGTGCATGGGTCAAAATCAGCCCATTCAAAACAGAAATATGACAATTACGGGGAATCAAAACCTGCGTATCAATATCCAAAACAGACAACATAAGTGCCAAAATCCCTGCTGTTGAGCCGTTATAAAGATAAAAACTGGCACCTGAATCATAAATCAAAGAGGCCTTAGCCAAAGAGCTTTTGAAAATACTTTTAGGGTTACGGATATTGTCAAACCCGTCGATTTCAGAAAAATCACACCTGAAAATCCTTTGCCCGACGACTTTTGCAAACTCACCAAAGCCCACACCACAATGACTTGGAGTGGTGAAAAGGTGAGGTCTGTTAAAATTTTTAATTAAATTAATTAAATCCATACTTTGTTGTAAAATATACCTATTGTAGTCGATTATAGCGTGAGTTATGCAGAATTTAAACCTTTTCAATCAGGAAAATCAAATAAAAGACATAATCCAAAACCTAAGAGATGAGCTAAAAGAACATAACAGACTTTATTATGAGCTTGATGCACCATCCATTACTGATGCTGAATACGATGCAATGTTCAAACAATTAAAAGAACTCGAAGCACAATACCCGCAATTTGCCTACGATGATAGCCCCACACAACAAGTAGGAGCAGGCATATCAGAAAAATTCTCAAAACATACACACAAATACAGACTTTACTCGATAGACAACTCAAATAACTTTGATGAGCTCGACAAATGGTATCAAAGAGTCTTAAAAGAAAGCGGGCAAGAACACGTTAGTGTCACTTGCGAACTCAAAATCGACGGGCTTGCAGTAGCTCTTTCTTACAAAAAAGGACAACTCCAAATCGGAGCCACAAGAGGCGATGGCGCAATAGGCGAAAACATTACCCAAAACATCAAAACCGTGAGCGGGATTCCCCATACTTTGCCGCAAAATATCGATATTGAGGTAAGGGGAGAAGTCTATATGCCGATTTCATCTTTTGAAAAACTAAATGAACAAAACCGAAAAAAAGGCGAGAAAGAATTCGCCAACCCGCGCAACTCAGCCGCAGGGTCTTTGCGCCAATTGGACAGCAATATTACAAAGAGCCGCGATTTGCATTTCTTTGCATACGCAGCAATTATGGATGGGACTGATGCTCCCAAAACGCACTATGAAACAATGCAGCTTTTGCAAAAATTGGGATTTCAGACAAATGAATGCCACGCCCCTGATGCACTAAAAAGTGTCAAAAAAGCAATCTCTCATTGGGAGCATACCCGCTTTGAACTTGACTATGCAACTGATGGTGTAGTTGTCAAAGTGAATGATTTGTCCTTACAGCAAGAGCTCGGGTTTACCGCCCGTGCGCCAAAATGGGCAACCGCGTTCAAGTTTCCTCCCGAGGAAGCCTGGACTCGTATAAACGAAATAGAAATAAACGTCGGCAGAACAGGGGCCGTGACACCTGTTGCGATAATGCAGCCTGTGTCTTTGGGCGGCAGTATTGTCAAAAGGGCAAGCTTGCACAATTTTGATGAAATAAAAAAACTCGGCGTGAATATAGGATCAGAAGTTCTCATCAAAAAAGCAGCGGAAATTATCCCAAAAGTAATCAAGGCAAAAGAAAAAAATGAGGATTTTTACAAAGCACCTGAATTTTGTCCATCTTGCAATACACCTTTAATCAAACCTGAAGGGGAAGTGAATTTATACTGCCCAAATCAATTTGGCTGTCCATCGCAACTTCAGGCCAAACTTGAATATTTTGCCTCAAAAGAAGCCATGGACATTGATGGTGTCGGACCTGCCATAATTGAACAGCTTCTAAGCAAAAATATGATAAAAGATGCAGCAGACTTGTACACTTTGGAACAAGATGACTTTATGCAGCTTGAGTTGGTAAAAGAAAAATCAGCCTCAAATCTCTATAATGCAATCCAAGACAGCAAAAAACAGCCTTTGAATAAGTTTTTGACCGCACTAGGCATACGCCTCATAGGAAAAGAAATAGCTGATATTTTAAGCCAAAATTACTCCTCAATAGACGAGCTAAAGTCTGCAACAACAGAAAATCTCGCCCAAATTGACGGAATAGGCGAAAAAATAGCCGCATCTATAGTGAATTTCTTTACGGAGCCTAAAAACATAGAAATCATCGAAAAATTCAAACAACACGGAATAAACCCCACTGCCGCCAAAATTGAAAAAAAATCAGATGCGTTTTTTGGGAAAACATTTGTTGTTACAGGCACATTATCGAGCATGGGCAGAACAGAAGCCCAAAACGAAATAAAATTAAGGTCAGGAAAGTCAACCTCTTCTGTTACTAAGAATACAGACTTTTTGGTTATGGGAGACAGCCCCGGATCGAAGTATCAAAAAGCACTTGATTTAGGTGTTATAATATTAGATGAAGGGCAATTCCTTGAGTTGTTAAATTACCCCCAAAAAATCAAAGACTATGTGAGAGGATCTTAATGAATAAGAATTTTAAAATTATACAAATATCAGGCTTTTCAGGACTATTAATCGTAGGATTTGTGCTTTTTTGCCTTTTTTGCGGGTTTATAGGATTTCCCATCTGGTTTTTAACTAATTCCTGGAACTATCTGGTAGCAGGAGTCTTTGGCGGCCCTGCGATGAATATTCTTCAAGGATCATTGCTTTGGAGCATCGTTTGTCTTTCTGTTTATATCTGCGCAAGAGACACTTTTTCAATCAAAATTGCTGCGGATGAAGAAGTTATGCAAGATCCTGAAATGCTCAAAATGATTACTGAAGCTTCTGAAAAAGATTTAAAAGAAAAAGAAGAAATTAAAAAATAATTTCTGTGACAATTCGTAACAATTGCGACTAATTTGGCAATTTTTTATACCTTTCGCCTTTACTAATGTAGTTAATTAAACGGTTAAGGTCAGGTTTTATGGTTAATCCAATTTCAAATTATTCATCAAATACAACTTTAGCTCCTTTGGCAAAGCCTCAAAAGCAAGAAGACAAAGCTAAAAATGACTATTTTAGTGATTCATTTGAATCATCCACTGAAACTAAAAAGCCAAAACAAGGCAGTTTTTGGGATAAAAACCTTGCCGCAATAGTTGGAATATCTTCTCTTGCAATTGTCGGCATAACAATCGCCAACGCAATGAGATCAAAATCAAGAGTAGAAACAGTAATCAAAACAATAGAAAAAAACGGTAACCAATTCAGAGGCGATGATGTACAAAACGGACTTGGCCCAAAATTGACTTACAGAAATGTTTTTGAAAACTATAAAAATAATGACAGCGTAGCAACCTTAAGCGAGCTTCCCGGAATGAAAGAGGCCAAAAAAAGCTTCGTAAGAAATATTCTCAATCCAATCAAACACGAAGATCTTTACAAAGCTAATGATGTGCCTACTTTGAATGCAGCAATACTCCACGGCCCTCCGGGCACAGGTAAAACAAACCTTGTAAGAGTTTTGGCAAAAGAACTTGATGCAGATGTTGCAACATTTGCTGTTCACAAAGACGGCTCTCCATTTGTAAACCAAGGTGCAATCAACCTTAAAAACAGAGCAGATTTTGTAAAAAATGCTGCAATAAATAACCCTGACAAACAATATATTGCTTTCTTTGATGAAATCGAAGGTATGTTAACAGAAGACAAATCAGGAAGCAACCCTTCTCGTCAAGAACTGATCAAAACAGTTTTAATAACCCTTGATGAATTCAAACAAATTCCAAACCTAAGAGTTCTTGCAACAACAAATGAAGAACTAAACCATGGTACAGGTTTCTTCAAGAACATGAACGAACCTGCAATGGATAGATTCCCTCTTAAAATATTTATAGATAATCCTGATAAAGAGGCCGTTGTCGGTGCTGTAAAATATCACTTAAGAAAATCCAAAGATGCAGGTGATCTTGCCAAAAACAACGAAGCTATAGACAGAATTTCTGATAATTTGCTTGGATATTCACACAGAAATATCGAGCAAATATCAGCGGATGCAAAAAGGTTCTTAGTTGAAGAACAATCAATAGCAAGAGAAGCAGGCAAGGCTACAAAAATTCCATTAGAAGAAAGACACTTCATAAAAGCAATCGAAGAATTCAAAAAATCAAAAGACGTCACTAAACCTGCACAAGCAGTAGAACAAAGACCTCAAAGCTTTCTTGACTTACTGGATAACGATTTCCTTAAAGGGCTCTCTGACAGTATCAAAGAATCTATGGAAACGTTAGCAAATATCCTCAAAAAAATGCCAGGAATGGAACACCTTGCAGGAGACATAGACGATGTAGCCAAAGCAGCCCCTAAAAAAGCTCCGAAAGCTCCCAAAATTGAGCTCTCTTCAAAAGAAGAATTTGAAAAACTGATGACTGAAAAAGGCAACAAACTAAAAGAACTCGAAGACCTTATCAAATCACCTATATCTGAAAAAGAGCGCAATCTACACAGAACAGAACAAGCTAATATCGCACAAGAACTTGATAATATTTTTGAAGAATACGCAAAAAAATTCGGCTCAGGCAAAAACCCTCAACCGCCTACCCCTAGTGCAAACTAGACTCAAGCCTTTGTGCTAAGTCGTAAGCTCTTTCTTTAAGATCTTCATAAGTTGAATCATTATGGATGACAAAATCCCAATCAGATACACTATCAAGTGCGGTTTCTGTTTGGTCATCTTCTTTTACAAGAGTCCCTCTTTGGGCAC
>JAQUTS010000188.1 GCA_028694275.1 Candidatus Gastranaerophilales bacterium | reverse complement strand
GACTCCACCTTTTTGATTGCATATTGCAATTACTTTGCTGTTTGGCATTGTTTTTCCTCCTTTATCAATTAGTCAACTTATGACCATGGGTAAAAGCACATAACAATGAAAGTCACATGCTTTTACCCATCGTTATAAATGGGCATAAGGGCGAGCTTAACCCGCCCTTATGCTGATTTTATCAAGCTTCATTTGCCACGCACCCCAAGCTTTCAGGGAATATTCCGAACAGCTTTTTGCATAAGCTTCATAGCATTTGAGCTCTGGGAGGATCTCTCCCCGCCGCCCTCATTACCTGCGACAGTATAGAATGTTCTTCATTCTTGTCTGCTCGGATTGTGACTGGACGGAAGTATCCATCATCTGTATCTCAAGGCAAGCAAGCTGTGCAATAAGCTTGTTTTGGTGATTTATGTTTATCGCTCCCCTTTTTACAGGATCGTGGCGCCATTCACCCAATTGCTCCATACAGATGGAACGTATTCGGATATTGTGTATTTCGTTTTCAAGGTGCGTTTGAAGGCTTCTAAAAAATCGCCTCTAATATATAAGCCGAAAAAAACGCCCCTTGTTAACCAAAAACAGAAAATTATTTTTAAAAAACAAAAATCCCGATACAGTTTCCTGTACCGAGATTGAAAGCTCTTGTTTTCATATTTATCGCGAATAAAGCATTGTTATACTTTTTCATCACACTTTTAAAACTTCTGCTATTTCATCCGCAAACTTAAACTTTATTTCAAGCTTTGTGTCGTCATAAATAACAACGCTGTCGATAAAGGCTTCTATCATTTCTCTTGTTAAGGGTTGGTCGCTGTTTTCGCTTGGCTTTAACGTGTCTTTTGCCTGTTTCAGAGAGCTGATTTGAGTATAATTCTCAGATTTGTAGGACGATAGCTTATGATTTAACACCTCTTTTTCAGCCAACAAATCATGTATCTGTCGTTCAACGTCTGATCGGCGGTTTATGTATTCTTCCCTGTTGGAACGGTCTTTTGCATAGTCTTCGTACAGATGAATCTTATCATTTTGCAGCTTTTGAATCTTGTTGTCGACGCACTCGATCTGCTTTGAAAAATCCATTCCTGCCTTTTTGTTATTCTGTTCTATTTTCTGAAGCTTTTCATCTGCACTATCAATAAGTTCCAAGTAGCGTACAACGCCCCTATACACAATATCCGAAAGAACACTTTCGCTGATTGGGTCTTTACAGCACTCACCAGTATCCGAGGGTTTGTTATATCCGCAAGAAAAATAGTTGTCTGTTTTGCTGCGGCTATAATACCGCATAACATGATTGCAATTGCCGCAACGAACCTTACCCTTTAGTGGATACGCAATTTCATCTTTTGTATTTTTGTGTTTATTTAGCTTTGTAATCACCTGATTGGCAAGCTCAAATTCTTCATCAGTAACAATGGCCTCGTGGGCATGTTCGATAATGATTTGCTCTTCTTTCTTTGTAGGAACGCTTTTTTTGCTGCAAGGTGAAGTCCTTTTCGTTTTTCTGCCTACATAATCCCCTTTGTATTCACGATTTTCTAAAATATGATAAATCATGCTCCTGTCCCAAGAGATGTTTTTTAAATCCCATGCTTTGTTTTTTCCAGACACAGTTTTATTTTGCGTGAGATATTGCGATGGGGTAATGACTTTTTCTTCATTCAAAGCATTAGCAATCTGAGTTGTGGTTTTGCCATCACAGGCAAGCTCGAATATTTTTCGTATCACCAAACTGGCAACCGGGTCAACAATCACCTTGTGTTTATCCTTTGGATCTTTTAAAAAGCCATAAATCCTGTGTCCGCCAAGATACATGGCGTTTTTTTGCCGCATTTTATCCGCAGAAGCAATTTTTAGTGAAATGTCCTTGCTATAAAACGAGTTGACGATATTTTTGACCACCATTTCAAAGTTCTGATTGTCATTTCGTTCACTGGTATTGCTGTCATAGCCATCATTCACAGCAATAAATCGTACCCCAAGAATGGGGAAAAGCTTTTCGATGTACTCACCGGACTCAATATAATCACGGCCAAAGCGCGAAAAATCCTTTACAATTACCGTATTAATCTCTCTGCTTTTAATTTTTTCTAACAGCTCGCCAAACGCCGGGCGGTTAAAATCAGTGCCGGAATAGCCATCATCCACAAATTCCTCACATTCAACATTTGCAAACTCCTGCCTGCTTTTCACAAAGCCATGTAAAAGCTTTTTCTGGTTTTGAACGCTGTTACTCTCCAGCTTTTCTTCTGATAAATCCACGTCTGCGTGAGATAATCTGATGTATAATCCAATCATTTTAGTCGCTCCTTTAATTCTTCCGTTTTTTTCAGATAATCTTCAAAGGTAAAAGTGATTTCTATGTTTTCTTTGCTGTCAAATTCAATCCGTTTGATAAATAGTTTTAGTATCTCTTCTATGGGTGCTACATTCTTATTAAGGCATATTCTTAAATTTTGAAGCAAAACATCTTTTTCAAAGAAATGGTCAAGCTCTGTCATTTTGTCTTCCAAAAGAACCAACTCTGATTTTATCTTTTCAAATTGGTTATCCTGTTTTTCCTTAAGAATCAAATATTCATCCTTG
>JAQUTS010000187.1 GCA_028694275.1 Candidatus Gastranaerophilales bacterium | reverse complement strand
ATAATGATCTCAAAATAGTCGAAGCAAATGATGCTTTTATGAAAATGTTTTGCGGAGAAATGTATGAGATTTTTGCAAACAGACAAGATGGTGTCGTCGGTGCAGCCATTGACAGGCTTGTCCCGTTTTCTGATATTTTTAAATCAGCCCTAAAAACAGGCAAAGATATTCACAAAGAACGCTACCCCGTAAACAACAAATTATTTGATATTACAGCATTCACTATCGAGCCGAACCAAATAGTAGGTACAGTCATAACAGATGTAACTCAAACAGAAATGCGACGAGATCAAATATCAAAAAAAGCCCAAAAAGTTATTGCCAAAAATATTGCAATAGTGCAAGATATAGCCTGTATGCTCGGTGAACATATGGTCGATACGGAACTTCTTTTGAGTTCAATTGCGGATGACTTTGACTCTGATAATGACAGCGGAGATAAAAAGCCGTGAGAGACCCTTTATTCATAGATGTACATTGCTCCCAAGAAAAAAAATTCAAGCAAAATGCCTACGGAGATTGTTTTTTGTCCAAAAGATACCCCGAAGAAGGCCGACTTATTGGTGTTCTCTCTGATGGACTAGGAAGCGGAGTAAAAGCGAATATTTTGTCATCTATGACAGCAACAATGCTCCTCAAATTTATTGCAGCCGGCAGAGATTTGAAAAAAGCTTCAGAAGTAGTCATGGATTCTTTGCCTGTATGTCAAGTCAGAAAAATCAGCTACTCGACTTTTTCTGTAATTGACTGCAACGACGATGGATATGCCAGAATAGTCGAAGAAGGAAACCCGCAATTTCTGTGGATTAGAGATATGGAAGTCCTGAAACCTGAATGCACAACAGTAACTTCAAAAAAATTCAAAAACAGACATATGCACACATACGAAATACAACTTGAACCCAATGACAGATTGATATTTTGTTCTGATGGTGTTACTCAATCAGGGCTTGGCAATCCCGAATACAAGCTTGGATGGAGACGAGACGGGCTTATTGAGTTTGTGACCGCAAAACTAAGAGCAAACCCGACAATATCAAGCAGCAAACTCTCAGAACTCATAGTTCAAGAAGCAAGACGCAAAGAAGTCGATAAAAAAGCAAAAGATGATATTTCATCAGTTGTTTTATACTTTAGAAAACCAAGAGAACTTTTGATCTTCACAGGCCCACCTTATGATGCATCAAGAGATAATGAATACGCACAAATACTAGATGTTTATGACGGCAAAAAAGCCATCTGCGGCGGGACAACAGCCAACTTGGTAGCAAGAGAACTCAACCGCGAAATAACAAGCGACTTAAGAAAAGCCGCCGGAAACCTCCCTGCGTGCTCTTTTATGGATGGTATGGATTTGATTACAGAGGGTGTTTTGACGTTGACAAAAACTGTTGAATACCTGGAAAACGGAAATCAGGATCCAAACGATGCAGCAGGGAAGCTTATGAATTTGTTACTTGATTCTGATTGCATTAACTTTATGGTTGGGGCAAAATTAAATCAGGCTCATTATGATCCTGATTTGCCGTTAGAGTTGGAATTAAGAAAAAACATAGTCAAAAAAATGGCAAAAACACTGGAAGAAAAGTACATTAAAAAAGTTACTTTGCAATTTATCTAAAAGGTAGAAAGGGAACAAGCGAATGAGTAAAATAGATGTTGAAATCTGTATAGGTACAGCTTGCTTCGTAATGGGCGCGAACAAACTTCAGGACCTGGAAGAATTATTCCCTCCTGAATGGGAAAATTTGGTTGATGTAAAAGCATCTCCTTGCCTTAATCTTTGCTCAAATAATGAGTATTCTAAAGCACCTTATGTTAAAATTAATGGTGAAGTGCTATCAGAGGCAACAGTAGAAAAAGTTATGCAAGAGATCGAAAAAAACCTGAAAAAATAAAAGAATAGCTAGAATCGGTGGAGAAATGAATACAAATAGTAATACAGTACATTTAAGAAGAGAAGTCTTGGTAAGACTTATAAGAGCATATTTATCAGAAGAATTTGAAGACACAACAGATAAAATTCCCTACGATATGAGACCCAAAAACTGTGAAGTTCCATACCGTTGTTGTGTACACAAAGAAAGAGCTATACTACGTTCAAGAACTATCGCAAGCCTTGGTTTTGCAATAGAAGATGACGATGAAGTAACCCGCCTTTCAGATTATGCCAAGCGTGCAGAAAATAGAACAGATCTTGAAAAAGATGTTTTGACGGTTGTGGATACAGCCTGCAAAGGATGCGTCCCAAGCAGAATTTTCGTTACGGATCTATGCCAAGGATGCGTAGCCAGACCTTGCATAAACAGCTGTTCATTCGGTGCAATAAGTATGAAAAACGGCAAATCTGTAATTGACGGAGAAAAATGCAAAAACTGTACAAAATGCATGCAAGTTTGTCCTTATAATGCCATCGTCAAAATCCGCGTCCCTTGCGAAGATTCTTGTGCAGTAAATGCCATCACCAAAAATGAAGCAGGCGTTGCCGAAATTGACTTTGACAAATGCATAAGCTGCGGGCACTGTATGAGTGCTTGCCCATTTGGTGCAATACACGAAAAAAGCCAAATGATAGACATATTCAGAGCCATCAAAACAGGCAAGAAAGTTATTGCAAT
>JAQUTS010000186.1 GCA_028694275.1 Candidatus Gastranaerophilales bacterium | reverse complement strand
CCACTACCTGTGCTTGTATAAACGCTGTATTACTGGGGTTTATCGAAGTTTTATCTTCACATTCAAACTCGATTATGACACCAAAGTCAGAAATACGGCGGGGTTTAATATCATCTCGTTACCTCCCACAAAGTCCTTAACGGTGGGGCTTTGCGGTGGGCATTGCCCTCCGCTGTGACTGCGGTGACACCGCCGCTTTATCCTGCAACTTTTTCAAGCGGTGGGTTCACCTCCTCTTTGGGGAACATCTTGAGCACAGTCCTAAAATGGGAATGTTTTAGATAATGCTATGAAACATCCCCTCATCTAAAACATTGGTACACCTCGCCAAATTTGCTCTCAAACTTCAGCTTTGGCAGTATTACTCTACCTCCTTGTTACAATGGCACACAGGGGCAAACAGGGGGCAACGTTGGCAGAATCGCTTTCCACTGACAGTGCTGACGGCAAAGACGGCAATTTTATGGGGAGGTTTTCAACCGTCATACCGTCATCTTCACTTTTACCATCATAAGAAAGTGTAAATTCTCGCCTTTCAAAGGTTCTGTTTTCTGAATAACTGATGCCGTTTTCCAATAAATAACTCATATGCTTAATAATTTTCTTTTTTAGAATTGCCGGCGAGTATTCTGTTCCTTTAGATTCTTTTAGCTTCTCTGCTAACTCAGTTGCTGTTCCGGTAAAACTTTTAACCGACTTCATAAAATCAGAGAGAAGAATAATCACCTCGTCAACTTTTTTCTGCTCTACTTCAATGGGTTGACGCAGTTCCCAAAGAAAAGTATCTTTGTTGAATTCTAAAAACAATTCTCGCTGTTCAATGTCACGGCCTGTACATATGAGTATCCCTCGGTTTTCAACTCTTTTTTCTTTCTGCAAGATGAAGTTAGTATCAGCTCCGCCAGCAATTCCACTTGTTCCGGAAATCATGTTCAGTGGATCGCTGTCCCCAGTTTTTCTTAGGTGATGAACTAAAACAATAGCAATTTTATATTTATCTGCTATTTGTTTTAGAGTGTTGATATCATCATAGTCGGCAGCATATGGGTTTACATTTGCAGAAATATTGCTTCGAACTTTTTGCAGAGTATCTATTACGATTAAACCTGTTTCAGGATATTCTTTGATGAAGTTCTCAATCTGAATTTCTAAGCCGTTGCCGATGGTGTCGCTCATAATTGCAAAATGCAAAGTGTTTGGTGCCTCATCAGTAATTTCAAACAGTCTATTTTGGATTCGAGCAAAGCTGTCTTCAAGACAGAGATACAAAACCTCACTTTTCAGTGTTTCAAACTCCCATATTTTTTCACCTTTTGCAACCTGTAAACAAATCCATAAAGATAACCAGCTCTTACCGATTTTTGGAGAGCCCGCTAAAATATGTAGTCCTTGTGGAATTAGCCCCTCTACAATAAAACTCAATTGTTGGAGCGGAGTGGTCATTAAGGTTTCGGCATCTATGGTTTCCAATTTTTTTGACATTTCTAACGCCTCCTAAATTTATATTTATTTTTGACCGTCTGTTCTAAAGTAGTTCCTGACCGGGAATCTCACCCCATCGTATTGCTCGCTCACTTTTTCAAGGTCTTAGCAAGCATATCATCTTTAGCTGGTTCATTTACTTTCCAAGGTTCAAGTCACTGATTGCTATTTTAAAACTTATCTGATACAATAATGGTAACAGATTAAACTAACTTTTCAATATCTTTTAGGCTTGTACCATAAGGTCAGGTACAACCGAAAAATTCATCTGATACAAAGGAAGCGAAATATATGATTGAGGGAACAAAAAGAACAAACGAAAAAATAAATACCATCCAAGAATTCACCTTGATGTTTTGGCAAAACCAAATATTAATAGATAAAATTAAAATTCCTTTGGGACAGTGCACAACCGATATTTTAAATTTAAGCGATGACTATTTAACCCAGATGAATAACAGTCGCAATGAACTTGCGTTGGCTACCCAAACATTATTTAATCCAAACATAAATAAAGGCCTAGCAAATGTTACCGAAATACAAAACACGCTAAACAAGGTTTTAGACTTGGTGCTTGCTTTACCACCGTTTCATTATTTAATTGATAAAGAATTCGGTCACTCCATGCTTATAGATATTTTTAATGTTCAGCCAAAAGAATTTCTGGTATTAACAAATAGAGAAAGCCATCAGGGCCAGGTTCTAAATTATTTGATTTTTAAGCTGATTTCTATTATTGATGAAACCATAGCCTTTAAACAATATATTTCGGCAATGCTTGATCTCTATTTTGAAAAACTAAAAAAACGTAACGAAGAGCATTACGCTGTTGGAGTTTACAGCTTTTTCGCAAATACAAAGCTTTTAAATGAAATCCGTATAACATTACCACCTTTGTCAAGCTTTGATTTTGCTCAAGCAAGAGAAGTAGGCATAGAATATGCGCCTATGCACAACCCCGACAACAAAAAACAATATTTGATTGCTGAACGCATTGTATTTAAAAGCATGGGCGGATTTTTGCACTTAGATTTCTTTCGAGGGTTAATGAAAGGGCATTGTCCCCGCCAATGTCATAACTGCGGTAAATACTTTTTGTTGCTTTCTGGGCATAACACTTGTTATTGTGCAAATGTTGCACCCAACCAGAAGAAAGAAGGTGATACAAAAACTTGTC
>JAQUTS010000037.1 GCA_028694275.1 Candidatus Gastranaerophilales bacterium | reverse complement strand
ACTACAATAGCTTTTACCTTTGATTCATCAAATCCATCAGCTCTCAACGCTGCATAAACATCATTCATATCAGGCATATAGTTATTGTCAGGTCTCAGTGCAATAGGATATGCCAAAGCACCTGATACTTTTATTTGTTCTTTGTAAGAAGCGTACCCGGGATCCGGTATAAGAATAATATCTTTTTCTTTATCATCATAAGCAGGATTTATCAAAACCTTAAACATATTTGATAAGCCTTCTTTAGAACCAATCAAAGAAAATATTTCACTTTTAGGATCCAAATCAACCCCAAAACGCGTTTTCATCCTTTTGGCAGCTGCCTCCAAGAAAAACAACTCACCTTTTGGCGATGAATAAGAATGGATTCCTTTTTCATCCAAAGCCATTTTTAAAGCTTCTATAACAAACTTAGGCGGAGCCTGAACTGGAGCTCCCATACTTAAAGAAATTGGAGCTCTGCCTTTTGCGGTAAGCTCAGGACGAAGCCTTTGGGTCTCTTGTCCAATTTGGAACATAATATAAGTTTCAAGCCCGTTTACATACTCAGAGCATAATTTCTGCACATCCAAAACACTCATAAAAATCTCCTAAATTAAAAATAGCGTCTAATTCTGATTATAATACAAACAAACAAAATTGGGCCAATTTTTAACTCATCTTTTGGCGTATTTTCATTTCATGTTCAAGAAGCCAGGTTTTTTTATCCAAGCCACCCGCATAACCTGCCAATTTGCCATTTTTGGCGATAACTCTGTGACAAGGATAAATTATAGGGATTTTATTTTTATTATTGGCCGACCCTATTGCTCTTGTAGCCTTTGGGTTGCCGATTTTTTGAGCTTGCTCTTGATAACTGACAGTCTTACCGTAAGGTATTTTTAATAAAGCATCCCAGGCCTTTTTTTGAAAATCCGTACCTTTGTGAAAACAAGGTATATCAAATGATTTTCTTTTTCCGTCAAAATATTCTTGAAGCTGAAAAATAACTTCTTCGACCATCTCATTGGGATTACTTTCGCCGTCTTTTTCGACAAATTCCACAGACAGAAGTCTCACATCATCGCAACTGACCCTAAGCCATCCAATGGGAGAACAAAAATATCCTTGATAAATTTTAGGTAATACTACCATTTTTCAAAATGAACTTTCGATGCATCATACCTATCAGCCGGTTCAGGATGATTTTTGGGACACCCAACCGAAACAATCCCTAAAGGCTTGATATGATTTGGTAATTCGCAAATTTTTGCTATTTGTTCCATACGCTCTTCTCTTGGGTAAACTCCAAGCCAAACAGCCCCAAGACCAAGATTTGTGACTTCAAGCAGAATATTTTGGATTGCCGCCGCACAATCAACATGCCAATAAGGAAGACCTTCTAAATTTCTTTCTTCATTGCCGCATACAATAATTGCCAAAGAAGCTTCTTTAAGCATCTTAGAATACGGATGAACAGACATGATTTTTTCAAAATTGCTCTTATCTCTCATCACGATGAACTCCCACGGCTGTAAGTTCCTTGCAGAGGGTGCCGCCATTGCTGCTCTGAGCAATTTTTCTTCTTGTTCTTTTGTAACTTGCTGATCCGTATAACTTCTCACGCTTCTTCGTTTAAAAATAACATCTTCCATAAAGCATCCTCCTTGTATAAAACCATTATACTCATAACGAAAATTTATCACATTAATTGTAAATTTTGGTATCAATTTATGCCACCAAGTATCAAATTTATTTTTTTATGGGTTTTTGAGTGTAAGATTAATAGCAATGGACTCTTTGTATATGGTTAACAGTGTTTTTTTGGGTAATCCAAACAACTCAATGCGTGGTATTTCTGCTACCAAGAAATCCTCCCTGACTTTGAATGCTCATCAAACAACACCTCAAAACCAAGTATCTGTATACAAAACAAAAGGGTTGGTAGGTAATTTCTACGGAGCCAAAATTAATAAATCCTCCGTATCTTTTAGTGGCTATCATGGGGATTGGAATCCTGCAAAAAAACTTTTTTGGGTAGTTTCAGGCAAATCATCCGTCTATGAAGATGAATGGACAAAAATGAAACTTTTCCAAGGATCTAACGGAGCTGGATGGAAAAAATGGGTATTTGCACATCCTGCAGAACTTTTAAAAAGAACCCCTGAACAAGCAATCCAATCTATAGCAACTCTTACAAAAAAAGAAAACGCATATCCTGAAATTCCAAACGGAATTTTTTCTCCAAATTTTGGAGAAAAATGGGGCCGATTTGCGACATATATAGAAGTAAATCCAAGAGCTCTCTCAACACAAAATAGTGATAAAAGCACAGAAGGCTTATTAAACACAATAAAAATACTTCCTGCAATCCCCGCCTCACAAAAAAATGGCGCAAATTGCGTAGTATTGTCATCTCTATACCCATCAATACATGGCGATGGTTACAGCAATGTCAGAGAAAGCTCCTTATACACAGTTAATCTGTATTCAGGAATAAGCAAAAACCTCACTTCTGACTGGCTTGAAAGAGACGGCCAAAAAATGGGGCACGAAGAACAAGTAAAAGCATTTAATGATTTGGCACACCTAAGGGGGCTAAAAACAGGTTTCCGTATGCCTTTATCTGAAGGGCAAATAAAAGTACAAGGGAGTGGATTCAGCTGGGCAAATAAACATGATGAAGAAGCCTACATAAACTCATGCGTAGATGCGGTTGATATGGGATTTGATGCGATATATTTTGATTCGGCAAAACACTGCGGCGGATATGATATTGGCAATTATTACGGATGCGGAGCTATCCCTGATTACCAAAAAATGCAATATATCACAGATCAAATAAGAAGAAGGACAGGAAGAAACGACCTCTCTTTTGTAGGCGAAAAATGTAACGACCATATAGACCATTTCAAAGGATTAGGCTTAACGGCAGGAACTGATTGGGGCAAAGCTGATGATTTCAACAGTGTTAAGTGGGAATCAAAAAAACAAGCTCACTCAAGAGAATACGCAGCAGGCCCTGAAGTTTCAAATGACAATGATCAAGGCTCAATACCTTATGAACAACGATTAAACAGGCTCAAATCCTGCCTTTTCGGATACGAAAACGAACATGACAAACTCCCTTGCTATATGCAAATGCACGACCTGTTTCCGCTAAATTGGAGCACAAACACTCATGATTTGATGCTTAACAGCAGGTCATTTTCTGCATACGGAGATCCTGTAAGCCACTGGAATAACCTATTTGACGGATCCAATAGCGCAAATTGGTATAGAGAAGAAGTAAATAAAGTATTTGCAGCTGCAGCGTAAGTTTTTTTTAAAAATCAAAGAATAATAACCATTTTTTTGATTTTCAGCTAAAATTTTTATGTTTATAAAAAAACAAATCCCTGTTTTTGTAAAAAAATGTAAATCACACATAGAATAAAACGCAAATAATTTGATTTACGTTTTTTAATTGTAATGTAAGGTATTTAAGTTGGTATTCCGTTAATGGTCAATTCTAATTATACAAACATAACTGGTAGTGCTCCAACGCCTATTAGCTATTATGAACCATCTGAGTCAATCAAGCACCAGATGGAAAAAGATCATGACCGCCTTGTAAAAAGCAACGTAATTAACAGATCTAAAGCCAGCTTACACAAAGTGGGACAAGCCTTTACAACATATCCAGCCAAAGGTCTTAAAGGAGACCAAAACTCCAGTTTTTATGAGTTTTTGGCAATGGGAATCATCCCGACTATCGTAGGAAGTTTGACTATGATAGGTCTTTTTAACGGAGTAAACAATAAATTTTCCCAATCTTCAAAACAAGAAGCTTCAAAAATAGGCAAAAAATTTGCAGTAGGTGTTGTCGGATACCTTTTAGCAAAAGAAATTGCCAAAAAAGTAGTAAACAAACCGGTTCAAGCAGCTACAGGAGTAGACTTGGATCAGCCTTATATAAAAGTTGTAAGAGAAATACCTCCAAACGGTTACGAGCAAGGCAAAATCAGACTTGAATACCATAAAGCCTTCGAAAGTTCAGATTTCCCTCGTTGGGATTTATTCCACGACCAAGGAATAGAGCATGGAAACAGAAATGAATATTTTGACAAGATTGCAAAAAGAAACGGTTATGGCACTTTAAACGCATCAGATCAAGAAATGAAACCAAAAATAAGAGAGCTTATGATTAAAGCCAAAACTTGGTCAACTGTTTTGGGTTATACATTTGCAGCTACAGCAGTAGGCCTTGCCGCCCAAACGCCTTGGGAAGAATTACTCAACAACAAAGGTCAAAAACGAGGAATTGTCGGTTCTGTAAAACACATCGCAAGCATGACAGGAAGAAGCTTCAAAGAAATGTGGAAAGGCGGAGCCAAAAAGACAAAAGCCTCAGGTATTGTCGGCAAAACATTATTAATAGCATCAGCAGCAGGCGCAATTATTGCTCCTATAGCAACCGTTGCAGGTTTCCGCAAAAAAGCAAACACTCCTCAAACAATAGATGAGTCAAAGAGGTATTATAACGCATAATGACTAATATGATGATTAACAACTTAATATCTCAAAGACAGCAAGGGCCAAGCAAAGACCTAAAGCAAGAACCTGTGCAAAATATCACCTATGAAGCTAAAAAAGTCGGAGCAACAGTTTATTCACCAAAAGGCTACATTGTAAAAACACCTCTTTGGAAAGCTCCTATCGTTGCAGTTCAAGACGGCATCGAAGAGTTCAAAAGCATCGGCCGCGGAATGAAAGGCGACAGCAACGACCACGAATTAGGCAAAATGAATGATATCGCAATGAAAACAGGCGGTTTGGCGATTGCCAGCTACTTGGCTTCAACAAGAGTTTTGCCTGTAAAAAAAGGTATGGAATTTGTGGGTTTCGCAGCATTTTTAGCAGGCATGGGCGCATCAAAACTTCTTATTGATGCACCAATCAAAGCATTATACGGTTTTGACAACAACATGAAATATGTTGACAGCCAAGGCCGCAAAAAACCATTCCACCGTGATCCTCTTTATGTTCCTTGGGATCTTGTTCCATCAGAAGAAATCAATAGAATCGGCGATAGAATGAAAATCGATCCTATGATGGAAAACCGTGAAGAATTTATCAAAAACAAAGTTGACAAAATTTCTACTCAATCAAACACTATGTGGATGCTTACTGCAGGTTTGACAACTCCGATTATCGGCGCATTGCTTGCAAGTGCTGCAGAAAAAGGATTGAACTCAGCTCACAAAAAAGTTGAAACAAGTTCTGTGGAATCAAAAATCAACAAACTTGGTGCAAACTTCGAAAATCTTGACAGTCTTGCTGAACAAAAAGTCAACAAAAATCATATTGAAAAAGTCAACGAATTCTTGAACCAAAATAAGGGTAAAGAAGCCGATGACAAGTTCTTCTCTAAACTTGCCAAACTTCTCAATACAAGCGATGAAGTTAAAATAGAAGATCACTTGACAGAAGACTTAAAAGGAATCTTCAACAAAACCGAAATCAACGATATGTCAGAAGCATTAGGTGATATCAAAATCACCGTTCAGCATGAAGGAAAAGAAAATCCTTTCACTTTGACTACTCAGGTAATCAAAGAGGTTTTGGAAAAACGCGGGGTAAACTCAAAAGTAAAAATAAGCGAATCTGAAGACCAAATCAAAAACGGAATAAGCGACGTGTTCCATAAACAAATTGCTGATATCCAAGACAATGACTTAGTAACTAAACTCAATACAGCTCTTACGGAAGAATTGGATAAAAAACTCAAAAAATCAACAAGAGTAATAACCAAAGACAAAATCGAAGATGTTAAAGGAATAACAAGAGTTTTTGAAAAATTCAGAGTCAAACACAACCTCTTCAACGAATTCTTATTGAACCAAATCGGCCAAAAAGAAGACTCTGTATGTGCCAGAGAATGGGGCAAAGCTTCAGAAAGAATCATCAAAGCTCTTGGGCTAAAAAATAAAGACTTGGAAGCAAGCAAAAAATCCTCATCAGGAGCTGCGGAAGTTCTAGACAAAAAAATGTTAGAAATCCTTGGAGATGAAAGTGGCAGCAAGTTTGCAAAAACAATCGAAGGTCTTGCTAAAGCCGCAGGCGAATTTGATGATGCTTTAGACAAATTCAGCAATGGAGATAGTTTTGTTGATAAAACAAACAAAATGATAGATACAATCTATACAAAAACTGCAGAAGAAACCAAAAAACTAAAACTCGATAAAACAACAGAATACTTGAGCAGCAAAGAATCTATCGCAGAAATATTAGAAAAAGGCATATTATATAAAAAACCGATTGTCGGAGCTTCTGCTCAAAGCATCTTAAAAGATAACATCCAAAACAGTCTAAAAGGCGCAAAAGGTACTATATATCAAACCATTCAGGTTCTTGATATGTACAAAAGAATCCAAGAGCTTGAAGCTAAAAAAGAAATTTCCAAAGAAACTGCAAAACTTGCAAAACATGCTGCACTAAACGCAACATACGGTGATCACTTTGTAAAACTTGCTATTCCTGATCATAAAGAATACAAAAAAGTTATGAAGGTTCTTTATTCTGACCAACTCAGTTCCGCTACAGAAGCTGCTTTGAACAAAAGTCATCCTAATATGAAAACTAAAATATTAAACTACTCAGCCGAGCTTTATAATCAGCTTGGTAACTCAAAAAATAAATTTTTGCCTGATCATGTAGTTGAAAATCTAGAAGAAGTCAAAAATTACGCATACGGCCAAAATGCACTCCGCAGGCCAAACGGTCAAATATTCACAGAGCTTGGCGATCGTGCAAAACAGATGATGAAAGGTGACACACCTTCTAACTTCATCAAACAAATAGCTGAACAAAAACACAATACAAATACTTGGTTAAGAACTTTCGGCGCAATTGGTGGTGCTGCCGCACTTGTTGCAGTTATATCGCCTGTATTCTTTGGCAAAATGGATGAGCCAAAGCCAAAAAAGGAGGTATCATATGATGCTTAATAACACAACTCAAATAGCTCAAAATACCAATCCTCCTTATATTACACAAGGCTCTCAAAGTCAAAAACCTGCAGAGGCGCAACCAAAAGCAGAAATTCAAAACCCTGTTATGCAAAAATTCTTGGCAGGAAGAGGCGTTAAAGGATTTTATATGCCTATAGAAAAAACTGCCGCCGTGCAAGAAGCCAAAACAAATTCAACACCTTGGAAAAATGATTTAAGATCAAAATTCCAAAATAACGATGTAAAAATCATGGCAATCATCCTAAGATCATTCAACGCAAAAGACGGAAACAATGATGAATTGCTATCACCCGGCGAAGAAAAAGGAACTTTCATCAACGCAGTTCAAAGACTTGATAAAGTAAAAGCTCTTGGAATCAACACATTCCACTTGCTTCCTATTCAACCTCCTGGAGAGCAAGAATCTTTAGGTAATGCAGGTTCTGTTTATGCCCCAAAAGATTTCTTATCAATTGATCCTGAACTTGTTGATAAAAATGACCCAAGAAGCCCACAAGAACAATTCAAATACTTCGTCGACGAATGCCACAAACGTGACATCCGCGTAATGATTGACCTTCCAAGCTGCGTGTCTTTGGATTTTTACAATCAGCCCGAAAACAAAAAATACATGGCAGTATCTGATAACGGTGCAGCCAAAGTCCCTCAAGGCTGGAATGATATCAGAATGTTTGAAACATTCCAAGATGAAGACACAAGAAACTTGAACAAAAACTTGGTTCAATTACACAAAGATTTCATTGATATGTGCGTAGACCTTGGTGTCGACGGTATCAGAGCAGACGTAGCGAGAGCAAAACCTCCTGAGTTTTGGGATGAAGTCATCACATATTCAAGACAAAAAGACCCTCAGTTTGCTTGGTTGGCAGAAACTTATACATATGAAGATGCTTCTCCTATGTTAAATATGCCATATGACAGACCTGAAGAAATCCTTAATGCAGGTTTTGACACGTACTACGGTCAATATCACATCTTCCATCAATGGCTCAAAGCTGATGATTTGCACGATTATATGAGGGAAAACCTTGATATGACTCACAGGTTGGACAAAGGAAAATCTCTAATCGGATCATTCGCGACTCACGATGATATTTCACCTATGTATCAAGGTAAAGAACTATTCTGCAACTTAGCATCAGGTCTTATGTTGACACTTCCGATGACTAACCCTTACATTGTTGACGGTTATCAATCAGGAGACTATTACAAATACAAATACGGCAACAAACTTATGCAGCCTGCACAAGAAGCTGAAAAATCCTCCGAAATCAAAAAATTTGATGTGCACGAAGGAATGATTGACATATTCAACACATCAAGAAGACCGGGTGGCAAAAGTCCTGAAATCGGTAATTTCTTTGCAGAAACATCAAAAATGAGAGACAACTACAAAGATGTAATCACAAAAGGATCTTATATTCCTCTTGAAGTAAAAGGCAACAAAAGCAGCGAAAACATCATCGCATACGCAAGACACAACAAGGGTAAAACTCTTTTGGTCGTTGCCAACAGAAATATGAACGACAGACGCACAGGAGTCGTCGAAATCCCAGGACTAAAAGCATATCAAAAAATGCAAAATCTCGTTCCTTCATATGGTGAACAATCAAAATTCCAACCAAAAGATAATTCATTGAATGTTGACTTGGGACCAGGAAGATTCCACGTGTTCGAAATCAATACTCCTCATATCGAAGATCAAGCGGATGAAGTTTTAGTCCAAAATCTTTAATTTTTGATGAATTAATCATCGAAAAAATGATTTTTTAGGCAATTTTTTCATTTTTCGAAGTGGCAAAAAGGCTTATTGTAAAAGTTTTTTAACAATTACCACCAAATAGGCAAACATGTTCTTTGAGGTGTCTTAATATAGATGTGAAAGTTGGTCCTAAGGAGTCTAAATTTGCTAGTTAGTGGTGTCGGTTATAATGTAAAAAAAGTCAATTTCAAAGGTATGGAAAATACCCGTAATGAAAAGGGCAGAGATTCCATAGACTTCTTTTTACCATATGATGACAAAAAATTTCAGGCTTATGTAGATTTTGTCCCTGTTATTAAAAAAGGCAGCGAATACTCTGTAGACAAACATTCTGAACCACAAGCATTCAAAATTGAAAATCGCACCCCACTGCCTATCAACCCATCACGCATTGCTTTAGAAAACCAAACTTTTGCATATAGATTCAGACTTGTCCCCAAAGACCAATCAGGCAAAGAAATTGCCGGAGCAACGGCTCTATACCACACTGATAGCGGTCTTAGAGCTATAAAAAAAGATTCACCGGAAGGCGAAAGATTTACGCTGGTATTCAGAGACAGAGCAAAAGTAACTAACCCCGGCGGGCAAATTATCCACCTTATGGTAGACAATTACAACCCCGGCGTTTCTATGAAAAACGGCGAAGTAGTAAAAGATGAAAAAATCCTCAAAAAGACTCGCGAAAGCAAAAGAAACCACTTCAATCAATACGGCGGTACAATTGATGGAATAATCGACGATATCCCAAGATTGAAAGAAATGGGTTACAGCTTCGTTTTAGCCACACCTAACGGACTTATCGGTCAGGACAAACGCTCATCTCATGGCTATTGGACAAGCAATCCTTTCCAAAGCCCTGAACGCGGAGTAAAAACTCTCGCTAAAGAACTCTACAAACAAGATATCGGATTGATTCTTGACGGTGCCTTTGTAAACGAAGGAATGGAAGGCTACCGTCTTCAACACATCCAAAAATGGGGCGAACAATCCCCATACATCAACAACTTTAAAATTGTTAACAAAATGGCAATTAAAAACCTTCCAAACGTAGACCCTACAACCGAAGAAGGCAAAAAAATATACGGCCGTATCAAATTAAACATTGTAAATGCAAATAAAAAATATTCTTTCAACAATAGCGACATCTCTACAGAAAAAAACACAAGAGATCCTAAACAATACACTATTGTTCAACTTTATGACGAAGGTCTTCTTTCAAGCAAACAAAAAGAACAAGTCGGTAATAATGTGATTTTGGATTCTTATGGTGAACATACAACACCAAACCACTACGAAATAACAAATGACAACCACTCAGTTCTTTTAAGAGAATTCATTATTCCTGAAGATGAAGTGAAAGATTTCGAAGACAGAATTGCAAAAAATCAACATTTATACGAAAAAGACAGACAAAAGTTCCTAAAAACAGTTTTAGACTTCAAGAACTATAGTGTTGATACTCACGCTAACGGCTTTGAAACTTGGGATGGTAATGCTGACATTGCAAAACTCAGATATATGTACAGCGCAGCTGATGAACAAAACCTTTCACTAAAAGGTATTACAAAAGAACAAAAAAGAGAAATCCAATCAGGCGCATACCAAAACCAAGACCACATTCAACAAGTTGGCATCTACTGGACAAAAGCTGTAAGAAACACGCTCCTTGAGCACACTGCAAACACACTAAAAACAGTCAAAACAGGAGCTGCAGGATACAGAACAAAACTAGATGACAGCCAAGGTCAACTTCCTGAAAGAGCAGGGGACGTGATGACCAACGATGTAATCCAAAATGTCCTGGATAATAAATACAATATCCCTCAACTTGATACAACATCAAGTGTCAAAGTCAGATTAGCACAAGATTTAATCAATCTTCCTTTGGAAACAATAGGATTTGCGCCTGATTTGACAGCAGTATTGGGGTCTCCTTTTATCTCCAAAAAAGCCTTCACAAAAGAAGATATCGGCAAATCCAGATACGATTTCTATCAAGAACAAGGCTACAAAGAAATGCCTGACAGATTCAGCAAAATGTACAACGAAGCTGACGAATTCTATATGGCTACAGATAATTCAGTAGTAGAATTTGCCAATGAAATGATAAGAAAAGCTGATAAAGAAAATAAACTCATTGACAAAGAAAATAAACTTACCCCTATGGGTAAATTGATGCTCCCTCTTCTTGCTGAAGACATTCACAAGTTTGCAGTTGTAAAAGCTCTTGCCCCTCAAGTCAAGGTTGAAACTAAAGACGGCGAACTCATTTTTGATGAAAAAGCGCTTTCTAAAGTAAACCTAAAAACAATAGGCGAAGAAGGCATCGCAGCAGGAAGCCCTGATGAAGAAGCAGCAGAAACACTAAAAGTTATGAGACATGGCTTGGGCAGAATACCTCAAAATGACCAAAAAATTCTTATTGAAAATATTGCCTATAGAATAAAAGGCCTTAATGAGGAAAATCTCAAAATGGCTTACGTTGTTGTTGACAGAACAGCATCAGGCCTCAACTGGAGAACAGATGCAACAAAAGACAATGCCCCTATCGGTGAAGTAAGAGACGGAATTGAAAACTTCGTACCTGCAATGGAAGAAAGTATGGCATTTTGGAAGGGTTTTGCAGACGGAATAAAAGAAATCAACCCTAACTCATACATAATTGCAGAAATGACTGATACCGGTGATTTGATGAAACAATCAGGAGACATAACAGGTAAATATAAAAACAACATGGCTCTTGAATCTGCCTTTGTCGCGGCAACAGGCGTATCAGGTCTTTCTAACTATAATTATACATACTCCTCACCATTATCTATTGTCGCAGGTATAAAATCAGATGAACCGGGAGCCGGTGATACAAACGTAGAAGGCTTGAAAAACAACCTCATCGGAAACCAACCAGGATGGCATGGAAACGAAGGTTTGTTCTTTGGATATCCTCAAGACCAAGTTAAAACTTCTCATAACTTCTTTGCAAACCACGACAAACCAAGAATGTTGAGTATTTTGGCCTTGGATAATAACTTATTCCACGGTGGCGACAAATCAGAAGGATATGTCAAAGAATACACTCCGAACTATTTTGCAGAAGGTAAAACTCCTAGCTATAAAGCACTAGCAATGGCTAAGGCTATCGACCACAACCTGGGTGCAGAAGCCTATAATATGGGAATTGCTGAAGATCAAAAAACAGCTTTAAAAATTGCCTTAAGAGACCTGGCAGAAGGAAGCTTCTTAGGTAGTAAATTCGACCCTGAAGCCTTTGGTGTCGCCCCAATAGAAGTGGCTATTAGTGATGTATTCAAGCAAGCAAAATATCTCCGCCAAGAAGGAGCTGTAAGCCCAAACAAAGAAAAAGCTATAAAAGAAGGTAATTTTGCAAAATACACTCTTGTAGAAGACAAAGAAAATGATCTTTCCGACAAAACTTT